>NZ_RCVZ01000002.1:300000-474409 GCF_003668575.1 Falsibacillus albus
GGGGATGAAAAATATGATTAAACATATAATGGTGGCCTATGATGGTTCTGAAGGGAGCAAGAAGGCATTGGAATACGCCATGGACCTCCTTGATAGATCAAGCGGTCAGAAATTTACGGTCGCCCACGTTTATCATGAATATAAAACAGAGATTCCTTCCAACGAAGACAAATTATTAAATATGGAGGCGATGGCCACGAAACGGGTGGATGGCCTCTATGCTGCACATATGCCGCTCGCCCAGGACGAGCGAATCACTCAAACACAGGAAGTTGTTCACAACAGTGCGGACCAAGCCATTTCTGAGGCAAGATTTGCTCTGGAAACGAGGGGAGTTCACGGTGAATTTGAAATATTGGATGGGTCACCTGCTGACAGCATCAGTGAATTTGCAGATCGCGAGCAAGTGGATTTAATCGTGATGGGGAACAGCGGACATAGTGGATTAAAGAAGTTTTTCATCGGCAGTGTCAGTGAAAAAGTAACCAAACATGCCCATTGTCCAGTGTTAATCGTGAAATAATTTCATGACATGAGTTTTTAACTTCTTCGGCGATATTTTTGCAAATGTATAAAGGAAACCTATGAATACAGGAACGCCTCATGAGTTACTTTTGGGCATTCCTGTCTTTGTGTTTGGCTGTTTTCATACGATTGCTGTTAAAATCTTACTGCCGGTTTTAACGCGTAAATAAATGTTTGCTCGTTTGAAATATAAGATCCCGGCTATTTTCTCGCTTATTAGGGCATTTTAAAGACAAAAAATTCAATGGACAATCCTATTTTAGTCGTTAAAGCAACAAAGTTTGAGAAAAGAGCCTTGTGTTTTAAAAGGTCCCATTTATCAGCTCATCAAAACGCTGCTGTGCCAATTTATCATCGAAGGAGCTAAACAGCCGGAAATAATCCTCATCAATTATTCGATAATGCTTCGTAATGATATTCTTCTGCAGAACGAAGCCTTTTTCTTGCTGAATTTCCGTCCACCAGACCTTCCCCCCCAACGTTTTTTCTTTACGATAATCAATCCCTTCCCTGGCAACCACCTCGACGATCTCCATCGGTACACCGCCCAATGCATGCTGCAGGGTTTGGCTGTTGCTGAACAATGCACATAAAGCAATGACAGTCGTCCATCCTGCATCGATCCGCCCTTTTTCTATTTGCACCAAAGTTTTTTTAGAGATTCCTATTACTTCCGCCATTTTATCCTGGGTATAGTTCGCTTCCACCCTTACTAATCTCATTTTTTCAGAGACCAATAAGATGATTTCCTCTCTTGTCAATTGCTCTCACCTCAATGGTTATTATAGTGTAATTTTACACTAACTCCCAGAAATTTCAACCAATTTACACGAGAGCACACCCATTTTTGTCAGCTTCATCGACTATCCCTATAATTTTATCTGAATGGAGGGTTATAGGACATGAACAGACGGAGAACGATTGTCATGCTCAATAATGACTTTCGGCTGCATGACCATCCCGCTTTGTATAATGCAGTCAATTCTGGTGACGTTATTCCGGTATTTATTTATGAAGAAGAAGATCAAGAAAAATGGAGCATAGGGGCCGCCAAAAAGTGGTGGCTGCACCAATGCCTGCATTCCTTTCAGCAATCTCTTCATGAGGTTGGTGGGAAGCTCTGGATTTTCAAAGGGACTGCGAATGAGATCCTCCCCCGACTTATTGAGGAAACTAGAGCGGAAGCGGTATACTGGAACCGGTCTTACCACCCAGAAATATACAAAAGTCATATTAAGTTGGCGAAGGAGCTCTCAAACCACAATCTGGAGATACAAACGTTTGAAGGCATCACACTGCTCCCGCCTTGGAGCACAACAAGAAAGGAACACGAACCATATCGGGTTTTCACTCCATTTTATAAAGCTTTTCCAATGAAAAGCGTCCCACAGGCGTACCCTTCCATAAAAAGGATGGACACACCTAACATCACACTCAACTCGTTGATGGTAGAAGATTTGGACTTGCTTCCGAAAGAAAAATGGCCCGATTTTTTGGAAACTGCTTGGGAACCTACTGAAGAAAAAGCAATCCAAATTTTTAAACACTTTTGTGAAGAAAAGTTAGGGCACTATGGCGAAGACAGGGATATCCCCAGCAGGGAAGGGTTTTCGAAGCTCTCCCCCTATCTTGCCATGGGCATGATTTCTGCGAGGAGCATGTTTCATTATTTACTAGACTACCGGAACCATACAGCTTTTATCAGACAATTAATATGGAGGGATTATGCCTACCAGTTCCTATATTATTTTCCACATTCGACGACTTTGCCGCTGCAGGAGTTGTTCAAGGAAATTCGGTGGAACGATGACGAAGACCGGTTCGATGCTTGGAAAAAAGGAAGTACCGGATTTCCGTTTATCGATGCAGGAATGAGAGAGCTTTGGGGAACGGGATACCTCCCGAATCGGGTCAGGATGGTGGTGGCGTCCTTCCTTGTAAAAGACCTTTTGATACCATGGCAAAAAGGGGCTGAGTGGTTTTGGGATACACTGATTGATGCCGATCTCGCCAATAATACCATGGGGTGGCAATGGGTTGCAGGATCTGGCGTGGACGCTTCACCGTATTTTCGGATATTCAATCCTGCCACACAAAGCAAGCGGTTTGACCCGGATGGAGCCTATATCAAAAAATGGGTGCCTGAACTGAAGGATCTACCCAAAAAGTATATCCATGAACCATGGAATGCACCGGATGATGCATTAGCAAAAGCAGGAATTACTTTAGGAAAGACTTACCCCCTCCCCATTGTCGATCATGCCGCCGCCCGGAAAAGAGCGCTTGACCGTTATGAGGAAATAAAAAATAAGTAGTCACAACATGGCCCCTTGGTGCCAGGCACCAAGGGGCCTTCCTGTTATCTAATGACTGTTATCTCCCAAATAGTTTTTTTATGCGCATATCGTAGGTGCGAGACCCTGAAGTGATAGCAGGACAGATGGGACCCCACATCGAAACGGGGTGGCTCGCCGCCCGCCCCTCGGAAATCAACCGCATACAACCTGGGATAAATAACAACGAGCATTACATTTTTTTCGGAGATACGAGCCTTGGTGACACGGAAATGATTAAGATTAGGATGATTGCACTTAAAATGAAAGATGGAAGCATATAAGTTCCATTATAAATTAGTGAATATAATGCAACCGGCTGTCCTTTCGGTGCATAGGATCCAAAGAATACGATCCCTGTATAAAAGTGGGCAAGAAACCTCAACAAACTTCCGGTCAGTGTGCTTATTATCACCAAAGTGATCCATTGTCCAGCCTTTCCTTCATGGACCGTGCGCTGGATGCTGGATGCAAATATTCCTGAGAAACCAATCAATGTAAAGGCCACAAAATAATCAATAATGCCTTGTATAGGTGTGTAGATTTGGGCAAATCCTGATATGAATTGAAGCATCCCCAAAAGAAATCCGGATAAAAGCCCCCCTTTGATTCCCCAGCGATAGGAAATCAGGAATACCGGGATCATTGCCAGCGAGACAGATCCTCCTTCTGGCCAAATTCTTGAGAATATGAATGTGGACGCGAGGTCCAGTAAATAAGCAAGTGCTGCCAATACGGCAACTTCTACAAGAAACAGTATTTTTCTCGAGCTCATGTTGAATTCCTCCTAAAAATATTTGAGGGTTTGATTTTTCTGGGAAAAGAATGTACGAATAAAGACCATAAAAAAAAGCAATGAAGGGCGGTAAAGATGGCCCTCATTGCAAATATCCCATCAAAACCACATCCCTGCGCAAGCATTAACTATACAGGTTCAAAGGGTCAGAACTGCGTTCACTCTCAGCCAGAGGCTCCCCTTGTGGAAATATACAATTAAACTTCCTCTATCAATATACTATGTTACTTTCGTACTGGCAAGAACGAATCCTTTACCAGGATGAATCACTCCCTCTGCATCCATTGAATGATATACAATAGAATAAAAGAAAGGATGGTCAGCGCTCCAGCCCAAATCCATGCTTTTTGGACATCCCCCACTTCTATCGCTGTGTAAATCGCAGTTGAAGCGGTTTGGGTTTCTCCAGGGATATTTCCGGCAAACATAAGGGTTGCTCCAAATTCACCCAGACCCCTTGCAAAGCTTAATACCACTCCTGTCAAAATAGACTTGGCCATCAATGGCAGCTCAATGAGCCAGAACAGATTCCAAGGCCCTGCACCATCCACCAATGCGGCTCCTTTGATTTCCCCGTCGATGCTTGAAAGACCCAATTTCAATGCTTGATACATAAGTGGAAAAGTGACGACAGCAGCCGCCAGCACCCCAGCCCACCACGTAAACATAATACCCTGCCCGAAAATATAAGCAATCACTTTTCCAGGAGCAGAATTATTTCCCAACCACGTGATCAGAATAAGACCAGTCACTGAGGGTGGGAGAACAAGCGGGATCAAAAGGATTAATTCAATAACCTTTCCTTTCCTTGTTGGTCCTTTTCTCAACAGCATTTTTGAAAAGAACAACCCCACGCATAAAACAATCATAGTGGAGATGATGGATATTTTCACACTGAGCAGGATTGGATTCCAAAAATCTGCGTTCATATTCCGACCTCTCTTAATTCATGCTAAAGCCATATTTGCTATAAATGGATTTTGCATGTTTACTTTTTAAATATTTTAGAAATTCCTTAGATGATCCATGCTCCTTGCTCGCATCCAGGACACCGCCATAATAGACAATCGGACTGTGCCAATCCGATTTTGCTTTGGCTACTACTTTCACTTTTTTCGTTGTCAATGCATCTGTATAATAAACTATCCCTGCATCTACATTGGCAGTTTCAACATATTGCAGTACTTGTCGAACGTCTTTTCCGTAAACAAGGCGGCTCTGCAGTTGATCCCAAATTCCTAATGATGTTAATGTTTCCTTTGCATATGTACCTGCAGGAACCGCTTTTGGAGTGCCGACAGCTATTTTTTTCACTTCTCCTGCCGTTAAATCCTTAAAATCTGAAATGCCAACTGTGGAATTTGTTGGTATAATCAACACAAGCTGATTATTAAAGAGAATAGATTTTTTTTTCATAAGTCCTTTCTGCTGAATCATGCTGATAGGCTCTTCGGCCGCAGAAATGAAGACATCTACAGGTGCCCCGTGAATGATTTGCTGTGATAATGCACCGGATCCTCCAAAGTTAAGCTGCACCTTCTGATCAGGGTGCGATTCTTCATAATCATCCGCAAGCTCCGATAACACATCATTCAAGCTTGCCGCTGCAGAAATCGTAATTGTTTTTTTATCTTCTTTAGAGCTGCATCCTGATAAAGCAATAGTAAGCATGATCACAATAGCTGCAGCCATTTGGTATTTTTTTATCATGATAAACCCCCATTAAGACCTATGTAATTATTCACATTAAAATACTATCATGAAATTAATTGTAATATAGCGCATTTTTTGACATATTTTTTGTTTTTAACTGAATATTCTTGCTATAATAGAGGATAGAGGTGACAATATGATTCCACTCAAAAAGCAGTTTGTGCAATATTTAGAAAATCATAGATATGATTTACTTAAAAAGTGGGAGAAACAGATTATTCTTTCAACAAAAGATCCCTTTAAGGGACAAGTATGGAAAAATGGAAATGACATGATTCAGCTTTTGGTGGAAGCCTTGATGACTGACAGCGAATCGGTGGATGAATTTATCCGGCCATTTGCCTATAAGGTTGCAGAAGAACGTGTCCATGCCTCCGTCAATATCGGTGACTTCGTTTATAATGTTAACATAGCGAGATCAGAAATTTATAAGGATTTACATAATGTATTCCACTCATGGGATGACCTACAGACCGCGTTGAACACGATAAATTATGTGTTTGACAAATTTTTATATTTTGCCGTTTCCCACTACACCGATATCAAAGATAAAATCATTCGACAAAAACAGGATTATATAGATACGACCCATGATGACCGTTTGTCGCTCCTTGGTCAAATGACATCCAGCTTTGTTCACGAATTCCGCAATCCATTGACATCCATCCATGGATTTATCCAATTGTTAAAGGCGGAATATCCAAACCTTCCTTATTTGGATATTATCACAGGTGAACTCGAACAGCTAAGATTTAGGATCTCTCAATTTTTACTGCTTTCAAAAAAGCAAATTGCGGATACGGAATGGTCGGAAATATCTCTGAATCTGCTGATCGAGGAAATAATGTCCTTTTTATTCCCGCGCATATTGGAAGTGAATGTGAAAGTTGAAGAACACCTTCAAGCCAATCTGCAATTTAAAGGCTATAAAGAAGAAATCCGACAGGTCATCATCAATATTGTTTTTAATGCAATCGATGTTTTGTCCGGGAACTCATCAGATCCCATCATCATAATTCGCGCATATGAACACCACGACTCGATTACACTGAGCATCGCAAACAATGGTCCAAAAATCCCTTCCGAGCTTCAAAATACAATATTCGATCCATTTGTAACCACGAAAAAAACCGGTACTGGATTAGGGCTTTATGTATGCAAAGAAATCATCGAAAAACATTCAGGGACTCTCACTTGCGAATCAAATGAAGATTGGACGATCTTTCATATTACTTTGCCATCCATTAAATAGAAGAGAACCTAGGACTGGATTTCATTGTCCGCAGGTTCTCTATATCTCCTATCTAATACTTTACCGTTATCTATTTATGGAAGCTTTGATCATTGATTTTTTCTTGTTCATGATGTTCTTCCTCTTCATCAATCTTTCCTTGAAGGGCTTTTTGAAATTCATGGAGTGCCTGTCCAGCAGCTTTTCCAAAACCGGGCAATTTCGATGGTCCAAATACAAATAAACCTACTATTATGATGACTACAATTTCCCCAAATCCCAGATTCATCATCGCATCTCCTATTCCCTTAAATCTCTTTCATTCAGTATATCCTATTTTTCGAATCCAGTATCTATGATTTTTGACTTAGGTAGGTCAACTTTAAAATGGAAAGCGGCAATGTTAAGTTCCACGGTCGGGGCCGATTCGCATATCCCCCGGAGTCTCCAGCCTCTTCTCCTCAAAAAAACGACAAAAGGTATCGAGTGAATGAATGTGCTCCCGATACCTTTTGTCTACAAACTAAAGCGGATATTTTTGATGGCTATCAATGATTTATGCTGATTTTTCGCCGCGCTGGATCTTGACGGTCCTTCTTTTTTCCGTTTCTGCCACGATCATGGCACATGAGGCATCGCCTGTAATATTAACGGCAGTCCGTGCCATATCCAAAATACGGTCAATCCCAAGAATCAAGCCAATTCCAGCAACAGGCAGGTTGACGGAACTAAGCACCATGGCTAGCAAGATCAAGCCGACACCTGGTACACCGGCTGTCCCTATACTCGCCAATACAGCTGTCAGCACAACCGTAGCAAGCTCGCCAATCGAGAGATCGACATGATAGACCTGTGCAATAAAGACAGTGGCAACACCTTGCATGATCGCCGTACCATCCATGTTGATTGTTGCTCCCAACGGCTGGACAAAACTTGAAATAGTTTCTGGCACCTTTAAGTTCTTTTGAGCTGTTTCCATGGAAATCGGCAGCGTTGCGTTACTGCTTGAAGTACTGAAAGCAACTCCCATTGCCGGGGAAAACCCTTTGAAAAAGGATAGTGGATTCTTTCTGGCAAGCAGCGCAACGGCACTTCCATATGTGACAACGCCATGCACAATCAGAGCAAGAACAACAACAATCATGTATATTCCCATCGCCTTAATTGCATTCCATCCCTGGCTGCCGATTGCGGAGGCGATTAAGCCGAACGTTCCGTATGGTGCGAATTTCATTACTAATGTAACAAGGTACATCATGATTTCATTTCCTTGTTCCACTAGATTGTAAATTCCTTTTGTTTTTTCACCTAGAGCTGTCAATGCCAGTCCGATGAAAATGGCGAGTGCGATGATTTGAAGCATATTTCCTTCATTCAAAGCCCCGAAAGGGTTTTTCGGGATGATATTGAGTAGAGTGTCTGATACCGGCGGAGCTTTTTCAGCACTAAAACTTGCTGAAGCAGTATCGAAATGGCCAGCTAAACCTGGTTTAATGATATATGCTAGACCGATGCCAATGATGATGGCAATGCATGTCGTAATCAAAAAATAAGAGATGGTTTTCAAACCGATTCTTCCTAATTTTTTTGGATCGCCGAGACCTGCTGTCCCTAGAATGATTGAAAAAAGGACAATCGGAACGACCAGCATACTGATTAAATTCAAGAAGATTTTTCCGAGAGGTTTAAATAAGTAAGGATCTAAAATATTGAACACGCTAGGAGCAGCTACATTTAGAATGATTCCAACGACTGCACCTGCTATTAAACCGAGAATGATTTTTGTGGTTAATTTCATATGCATACCCCCAAATATGTTTTTCATGATGTTTTTTGACAAACTAGTTTGAAAAATAAAAATGCTCAAACTGGTTCAAAATAAACTTACCCGCCCTCTATTAACTTTAAACATGAAAACAGATTTTTTCAAATTCATTCTTCTAAATGGTTCTAAAGACTTATGATATGGAAAAATATTGGGAAAAGCCTCGTTTCTCAGTTTATTTATCTTTTTTCCAGAAACTTTCAATTTTTTTCTGCATATATTCTCTTCCTGCGGGTATAGGAATAGTACAAATAAAGAGAAAGGACTTCAGAGAAATGTCAAAAAAACTTCTTTATTTTGTTTCATCCAATCATGAAAGAAGTTCAATGGCAGAGGCATGGGCCAAAAGACTTAATTTATCTGATTGGTCATTCATGAGTGCAGGTTGGTTCAACAATGATCGAAATCCCATGTCAATCAAAGCGATGGATGAACTCAATATTGATTTGACATCCACCCCCAACAGGACGGTAAATGACCATATGATGGAACTAGCTGACTTCATCATTTCGATATACGACTTTGGTCAAGATCACTTTATCCCGATTCCGAAGGAACATCAGGATAAAATGATTGAATGGGACATTAAGAATCCTAATCTGCATGGTCAATCTTTACTGGAAAAATGGGCTGCCTATCAGGAAGTTTGCGATGACATCGCAACGAAAGTAAAAAAATTAGAATCCAGTCTCAACGTTTATATGTAGGAGTGCCTCAAAAGAGGAATCTTCTGAGGCACATTTTTACTTAATCACACCAGTTGCCTTAGGTGAAATACTCCAATTTTGCTTTAGGAAAATATTTTTCTATATATCCCCCCAAAACATCCTTCATTTTCTGTTCTTCATCCTTTGGATAAATATATTTGCCTATCCCATATCTCCCCCATTTATACCGTCTTTTTTCTTCGTCCAATTCAAGTTTTGTCATCGGATAATTTTTTTGTATGACACGTTTAGCCGGCTTGGTGAATCTATGCTGTATCAATTCAAATGTCAGGTCTTCTTTTGCTTCTTTCGATAATTCACCTTCCAGCCGCTCAAAAAGATCCCTATAACCGTCTTCCCACCCATCATGCAAATAAATCGGGGCGATGATAAATCCTAGTGGATAGCCCGCACCGGCTACCTTGCCAGCTGCTTCTATTCTCTTGGCGAAAGGCGATGTACCCGGCTCGAAATTCTTGATCACATAATCCGCATTCATACTGAAGCGGAATCGTGTCTTTCCATTATGTTTTGCATCCAGCAAGTGGTCGACATGATGGAACTTTGTTACAAATCTCAACTTTCCGTATTTGGATTGTCCAAAGTACTCGATTGCCTTCTTCAATGTATGGGTGATATGGTCGATCCCTACAATATCTGAAGTACAGGATGCTTCAAATCTTGTGAACTCAGGTGCCCTCTCCTCCATATACTTTTCAGCCGCATCGAAGATCTCGTCTGTATTTACATACGTACGGATATAGGGCTTGCTTCCCATCGTTGTTTGAAGGTAGCAATAATGGCAATGCCCCATGCAGCCTGTCGCAAAAGGGATGGCGTATTCTGCCGAGGGCTTGGAGGTATCGAACTTCAATGTCTTTCGTACACCGACAACAAGCGTTGATTTTGCTACACGATATTTTTGGAAATGATTCTCTCCTGGTAAATTTCTGACTTGGTTATGCGAAGTCGTAAATCGAATTTCCACATCCTCTTTTTCGAATTTTTCCTTCAATAATTTCCCAAGCGGATAATTCAAAGCATCCGGTTCAAAGTAAACCAATTGAGGCATGAAGGGCTTCACCATTCATTCCAACCTCCCTTTACATGTCTCCAAAATAATATTGATATGCTTCCTCTGCCTCAGCCTCTGTGGCATAAACAGCTACTTCATCTGTCAACGGATAGTAATTATCATACAAGAATATGGAGAGTCCCCCGTCATTCTCAGGATCTTGCACAATCGCAGCGGACTGTATATTGGCCACGTTTTGTGTATGCGGATTTCGGTAAAGGACATACACAATGTCCCCAGCTTTATAGGTTGAGCCATAGTCGTATATATTCACTACATAGATCCCCTTTCAATTCCTTATTGTCTTCATTATTCCTCAGCACCAAGGAATCATGAATATTATGAGGAGGTAAAAAAAGGGATTGGAGCAGAATGTTTTTTTATTTCATTCGCTTTCCTGTATAATGAAAACGATTAAATTCGAAGGGGAGGCACTTACATAATGGAAAGAATTAAATTGGCAGAGGAATTGTCTTTTTCAAGAATCATACACGGCTTATGGAGGTTAAACGAGTGGAACTACTCTTCACAAGAGACGCTCTCCTTGATCAATCATGCACTGGATGCCGGTATAACTACTTTTGACCATGCCGATATTTACGGCAGCTATACTTGTGAGGAACTGTTCGGTCAGGCTCTTGCATTGAACCCGAGCCTCCGCGAAAAAATGGAACTTGTCACAAAGTGTGGAATCGTGCTGGAATCTCCAAACCGTCCACAGCATCGATCACACCATTACAATACAAGCAAAGAGCACATCATCAAATCTGCAGAACAATCCTTGAAAAACCTGCAAACAGATTATATTGATGTATTACTCATACACCGCCCAGACCCGTTAATGGATCCGGAGCAGGTAGCCGAGGCATTTGCCGCATTGAAAAAAGATGGAAAAGTCCGCTATTTCGGTGTTTCCAATTTTAAAGAACACCAGTATCAACTTCTTAAATCTTACCTGGATGTTCCATTGGTTACGAATCAGCTGGAATTATCTGCGTATGAATTGGAAAATTTCGATGATGGCACCCTGAACTTATGTATGAAGGAAAGAATTGCCCCGATGGCCTGGTCGCCGCTTGCAGGTGGAAAAATATTTACTTCTGATGAAGAAAAAGCCGTACGTCTGCGCACTGCCTTACAAAAGGTAGGAAAAGAAATCGGAGCGGGAAGCATCGATCAAGTCATGTATACCTGGCTGCTGCATCACCCAGCGAAAATCATGCCAATTGTTGGATCAGGCAAAACGAACCGAATGGATTCAGCTGTCCAATCCTTGAAATTATCGATGAATGTCGACCAATGGTTCGAAATCCTCCAATCCTCAATGGGCCACGATATACCATAGAAAAGCGGAGCCGGCTCCTTCAGAGGCGTAGAGTCTTTTTTACATTTGGTTCTTTTCTCGTACTTTGTTGCTTCAGTTAATAAAGTAGGATTGTTTAAGCAAAGTTTCAACTTCAAATGAGCTGAAAGGTTAAATTCAATGAGATAACAGCTATTCTTCGTTAAAATCGGCAATAGGATTTTAACAACAATCTTTACGAAAACAGCAATACAGTATGAAACACCCTAGCATAATGTTAGGGTGTTTCTGTTTAAAAAAGCTTATCTTACAAAAATGAAGCACCGACAATGATCAACAAGATAAATAGAACAACGATCAATACGAAAGTTGAACCACCGTAACCATAGCCGTAGCCGCCGCCATAGCCACATCCACCGTAACCCCAGCACATATCCTTTCACCTCCTGGGAAGTTGTTAAGGATAATCCTTACACTGCTACAATATTCAACTTTCAGCAAATAGGTATGGACTTCAACCCACGTTTTTGATTAATTGTTCGTTTGCCTGTATTATTCTGTGGTAGATAACAGATATTTAATTACCTTGATGTATGATTCCGCTGTGCTTTCATAATACAGCTGGAGTGAAAAATAAATAACATAACAACACGCAATGAACAGCATGACATCCGGCAATAGCTCTTTCTCCAAAACAGATAAGGGCACCAAGCTTTCATAGTTGCATAAAAAGTTGTGAAAAGCCTCGTCAAAATGATCGTCATGGGAATGGTCCAGGATTCTCCTCTTTAACACCGCAACCATGAAATAAGCGATATCGTACACCTTGCATCCGATCTGACACATATCAAAATCAATAAACCCTTTAAACCTGCCCTTGTTGAATATCATATTATTCGGATGGAGGTCACGATGTATCAACTGTTTTGGCAGTTTCCCTTCCATCGCATCCAATCGCATCATGCGATTAAAAAGTTTACTTTTCTCTTGATTACACAATGAAAAACGATGTATCCAAGTCAATACCTCATATATTTGATCCCCTAATTCCATTTCATTATAATTTATACATTCTGTATAGTTTTCCGCTAAATAATGAAATTCAGAAATGAGCCTCCCAGATTGATTAATATACTCCATTGCCCCTTCTTCGATGAAAGAATAAGGCTTTCCTGCTGTATATGGATAAATGCAGTATACTCCTCCTTCATACCGGAAAACTTGTTTTCCATATTTATTATATATCGGAACTTGGACACTCAGTCCCTCCTGATACAGATAGGAGAGGAATCCCCCTTCAAGCTCTGCATGGTGAAAGCATCCTTTTTCCTTTAGGAGATAATGTGATCCCCGATCGGTTGTAAAGAAGCTAACATGATCTTTGTATCGGATTAAATGGACAACAGAACCGATATCCCAGCATGAACCAAGCCAATCCAGATTATGGACTTTATTCATATTTGCCCTTTTTGCATATTATTTTCTTTTTGGATTCTATTGAATAGTAAAAACACTGTAAATTGCATCAATGGATACACAGCGAAAGAATAATATATCTCATATCCTTGGCGGTAATGATAAACCCCTAACTGATGAGCGATGAATTCCATTACCATGGATATGATGGACCAAATAAAAATGTAAAGGGGGATATGTTTATCGGTTATCTTCAACGCATCCCAAATATACACAAAATAGTATGAAAATGGTCCGTACATGAAATAGGAGATAAAATCCATTAATTGAAATTCAGAAGTATCATTTACATCATAAAAATTCCATGGCGGGACACTGATGGTATGATCATAAAAATTACCGATAAACATCCCTAAAATGACATATAGTGCTTTATCCTGTTTGCTGAATCTCCGAGGCAAAATGAAGAGAAAAGCATATGCGGCAAAGAAAACACCGCATGTAAACCATTCGTTGGCATTAAATGAATGATCATACACTTTCATGATGCTTTATCCTTTCAAGTGCTTTAAACCCTTTTAGCAAGAAATTCATGACAGCTAAAAATAGAATGTAGAAAAGCAGCGTCATTAGCAGGTTCCATTTTAAATAATGATAAACTGAGAAGCTTAGATTGATGGATTCCATTCCAATAATGGCGATAAAATAAAATACCACTGCTAATCCCTTTCCGCTCTTCCCCGCCTTGCTGATGATTGCCAAAACCGCAGTAAACATTAAAGGCATGCATAAATTTCTGAATAATAAAAAGCCGATAAACTTTTCATAGTGATCGCTTACAGCGATCCACTTTAAATTTAATGACATGACCGTATACGAATTCATTAAAAGGATGGACGACACTAAAAAAACAAAAATAAACTCTTTAAACGGCAGCTTATACTTACTGTAAACACATACAAACAGCAGGAGAAAAAATAAAATGATTTGAATGGCAATGATCATCCACAAAACCTCTTTTGAATTTTTTGTAAATTCAGATTTTTATGTTATAATTTATGAAAGCGATTTCAAGAAGGGTGGTCCTTTGAATTGTTTATCAATGAAACCAAGCTTAGAATGGCTGTATTGGAGCAGATGAACCAAGATTCTTTCAAAGAGCACAGGCAGGGGCATTTTCTTTTAAATTACTCCATTGCAATCGCAGGCATCATTTTTTTGATTCTGTTTAACTAAATGAAGAATGTTTTCAAACCAATCGGATTCCACAATAAATCAAGATTTGAAAGAGGCTGTCCCGTTAGACATGGATCAGCCTCTTTCTTTTATTTATTGAAGGTCGTTATTTTTTGAAATTTGGCTCAATGCACCGCCTGCACTATTATTGGACTGATCTCTCACAGCTAAGTCACCAAGAGAGAGCATACCGACAATCTGTCCATTATCGACGACGGGAAGCCTGCGGATTTGATGCTGGGACATTAAAGCCGCCGCTTCTTCCAATGATGCATCAGATTGAACCGTTACGATGTTATTGGACATGATTTGGGATACAGAACTATGTGCATTTCCATCAGTAACTCCTCTGATGGCCAAATCGCGATCGGTTACCATCCCTACAACTTGTCCGTTTTGCACAACTGGGATCGCACCGATATTGGAAGAATGCATTTTGTTTGCTACATCTTGCAAAGAATCCTGATTTGAACATGATTGAACATTTGTTGACATTACATCGCGTACCTGCATGAGAATTCCTCCTTAAAAAAATCAACATACAAGCATATTTTGCGAAGATTTCAGGAAATTATTCGTTTTGATCCTGGTGTATTTTATATGATCGATTTCCAAGGTATAATAGTGATGGAGGATGATGATAAATGAATAATAATGAAAACAACGATAAATCACAATATACAGAATTGGACGAAGAAACACTCTTCATCGTATCTCAGACATTCAAAGCTCTATCCGATCCGACACGTCTGCGGATACTCTATCTATTGTTTCATGGGGAGCATTCAGTCAATGAAATTGCTGAAAAGTTATCGCTTCTTCAATCCACCGTGTCCCATCAGCTTCGATTCCTTAAAAACTTAAGGCTGGTCAAATTCCGGAGAGAAGGTACGACCTTCTATTATACACATGATGATGAACATGTTTTGGACCTATTAAAGCAGTCCATCGAACATGCCTTGCATCATTAATTGCATGTTTCAGGATGCAAAACACAATCTCCTTTGCTTTTTTCGATTTGGATGGTGCTGTGCTTGATGCCAAATTGGCTATATAAAAGGTTTTGTGCATGTTTCAGTACTTCTTCATGCACCCCTTCTTCTTCCATGACCAGATGACAGCTGAAGCTTTGGAATCCAGAGGTAATGCTCCACACATGCAAATCATGGATATCCTCTACCTTGTCCATTGCTAGCAGGGCTTTTCTCACTTCAGCGACATCTATCGAAGAAGGTGCTCCTTCCATCAATATATGAAGGGATTCTTTTAAAACGCGATAGCCGCTTACAAGCACCAGAATGGCCACAATGACACTCGCAATCGGATCCGCAATGCCCCAGTTCAAAAAATAAATCAGTATGGCTGCCACTATAGCCCCCACTGAGCCCATCAAATCTCCAAGGACGTGCAGAAATGCACTTTTTACATTTAAATTTTCCTCTTTTTCACCTTTCATCAATATCCATGCAACAATGATATTGATGATCAGCCCAATTATTGCAATCAACAGCATACCTTTGCTCTGTACTTCCGGTGGATTAAAGAACCGATGAATGGCTTCATAAATGATCATTAAGGAGATCATTGCCAATGCAGCACCATTGATGAGCGCCGCAATGATTTCAAATCGCTTGTATCCATACGTTTTCGAATCCGTGCTTTGGCGTTCTCCCAACTTCATCGCAAAAAAACTAAGCCCTAGTGATGCAGAATCCGATAACATATGCCCTGCATCCGAAAGCAACGCCAAGCTATTTGTCACCCATCCGCCGATGGCTTCTATGATCATGAATGATGTAATCAACAGGAATGAAATAAAAAGTACTTTTTTATTGTTGGTATGATGATGTCCATGAGAATGATTGTGATTATGTCCCAAAATAGACGCCTCCACTTATATGATTATATGTTCATATATATGATATAATACAGCAGCTTCCACTTCAAGCGTTGCTGTTTTTTCATTTCCCTTCTCTCCATGTCCGGAAACCATAAGTCAACGGGCCATAGATCATTTCTCTCCAGAAACTGCTTTCAATCCAATCATTCCTATTATTATCAAACCTAAGAAGATGAATCTTGCCAATGTTTTTGGTTCATCGAATAATATAATTCCCATAATGACAGCTCCAGCTGCTCCAATCCCTGTCCAAATCGCATAGGCCGTGCCAATCGGTAAAATTTTGACGGCTGCTGATAAAAAATATAAGCTTATGAGCATCCCGACAACAGTAACTATGCTTGGATAGACCTTTGAAAAACCGTTAGAGAGTTTTAATCCCATCGCCCAAACCACTTCAAATACACCTGCAATAATCAAATAAATCCATGCCATAATCGAATCCTCCTTAACATACATTATTTTGTGCAAAAATCGAAAAAAGCCTCGGAATATCCAAAGATATCTCCCAGGCTTTTGTCCTTCCGTGAACGCAGCAGCTGCGCGTTTCCTCTCGGACCTGCCCTGCCTTTGAATGGCAGCGGAACCCTAGGAAACTTTGTGAATGTATGATGATTTTGTTTGCATTATTCTTTTGTTGGCGTGCTTTTTATCAATGTCAAAAATCTGAAAATCTCGATCAATAAAATGACCAAGCTCACCCAGACTCCGCCAAATGCAAAGCCCCCGACCAAATCGCTGGGCTGCTGGATCTGAAGATAACTTTTGCTGATTGCGATCATTGCCAAAATCGAGATGGTTAATACAAGTGCAACCACACTAAAAAAATGGCTGATCGGATGCCTGATGATGACATATAAAAAAAAGCCATAGATGACAATCGAAATGAGCATCGACTCGCTTGGAAAAGCATCGCTGAAATTCCGACCTTCAGTAAAATAATCGAATAATATATGCAGCCCCTTCCCGAAAATGAGGGCTCCGATTAAATTTACTGCGTAGAACTGCAATTCCATCAGCTTGTTTTTACCGAGAACAAGCAGCCAAAAAACAGTAAGAAGGATGACCCCATCCAGTGGCTTCCAAGAAGAAAGGGCACTAAAGTAGTGCATCGCCCCCCTCCATCGATCATCAAAGATATAATTGATGACTGTCGTAGAAATGATGTTAAATTGTCCAAACTCATTTGCGATAAAGTCTTGGATCAGACCTACCATAAAGCTGATAAGGGTAATCAATACCAATGAAACAAACAAAATAAATAACTTGATCCCGATAAAGCTCTTAAATCGTTTAAATGTATGTTCATACAAAAGCCAGCTGTTTTCTTTGATTTTTTCTCGATTTGTTTTAATAAAAAAATATATTACGTAAATAAGCGCTCCCAGAACACTTGCGACGCCGAGAAATTTGCTCGCTTCCTGATGGAATTCCTCCCATTTCGGACCAAAGATTTTCCCAAGCGTGATGAACGTCCCAACCCAAATGAAAACACCGATGTAGGCAAAAATGGCGAATGTTTTAAAATTCATTTTTGTAATGCCAGAGAAAATACTGGTCACATGCCTCACACCAGGAACAAAATACGCGAACACCAAAAGCGCCTTGCCGTATTTTTTATGCCAGGCAGCCATCTTGTCCAGCTTTTCCGGACCTAAATGGATTTTCCTCCCGTGTTTATAGAAAAACGGCGCGCCTAATTTGTAGCCGATCCAATAGGAAACGCTGACCCCGATGATCCCTCCGACACCACCAAACATAATAGTCAAAAACCAGTTGAGTTTCCCTTGATATACAACAAAACCGACATAGCTCATCAGAACCTCATTCGGTATCGGTACAATAATCAACTCGAGCATCAATGAAAAGAAGAGGAAAAGATATCCGTGATGATCAATCATATTCATAAAAAAATCCACAAATTTCCCCCTCCTAAATGTTGTTTTATAAAAAAAGTATACTGAAAAAGATGGAAAAAAGCGAAAAAATGCATAAAGAAAATCTATTTTCGTAATTAATCCAAGATTAAGTAAGGATGGTCCCCACTTTCCGACGGGGGCTCATACCTTCCACTTCATCCACTTATATGATGACAAATTGTGAGAAATTAGCCTTTGAAAAACAGCAAAAAAAGAGAGCCTGCTATTTAGGCTCCCACTCCCTTAAAATAATTTCGGCAAGGCACATTATAAATATTTTCTTTGGACAGATCGGCCGTCATAAGAAAAGAGCATGTTTTTCCCTTCTACGACAGTATCGAGATGAACCGTCCTTCCCCATAGCTGATGGACATATGGAAGGACCTTTTCTAAATATTTCAAATCGAGTTCTACATCTTCGAACCAATGCTTCAAGTACAGCTCACCGTTTTTCATATAGTCCCCATCGGTCACTGTGAGGTAAGGGAAACCACCGTTCACTCTCATGTTCACCAGCTGATCCCTTACATTTTCCCACTGTTTATCGACCACTTTGTAATCCTTCCCTTGCTTTTGGAAAAGGTACATATCTTCCCGCATGACCAAATCCTTCGTTAAATAATTTCTCAGGAAAGAGATATCGGATTCGATTTCGCGCACCTCAAACATTTTTTCCCTTCCTGAATTAGGTTTGACGCCCAGCTCCTTCATATCATCTGTCGGGTTGTCGTACCTTTCTTCAATATCTTCAAAAATTTTCAAACCGAGATAATATGGGTTGATGCTAGTTCTTGACGGCTGCACGACTCCTGCGTTGAGTTTCGCAAATTCCAGCGCTTCCCCGCTTGTCAAATCCAGCTCCCGAAGAATCCGCTGGTGCCAATACGATGCCCAGCCTTCATTCATGATTTTCGTTTCAAGCTGCGGCCAAAAATATAACATTTCTTCCCTGATCATCGTCAAAATATCCCGTTGCCAATCAGCAAGTTCCCTGCTGTAGGACTCAATGAAAAGCAAAATATCCTTTTCCGGCTGAGGCGGGAATTTCTTTCGTTTTTTCTTTTTTTCCATCGGTTTCGGTTTCTCATCAAGCGACCATAGATCATCATAAGGAGAAGACAACTTTGTATCCTCGTCTTCTTCCCATTCCTCTGCATCCGCCATGGTCCATGACAGCTTTGGCCGCATGAGTGAGGGATCAATATGCTCTTCGATTGCCAGGACTGCATCGATAAACGTTTCTACCTCCCGCTTTCCGTACTGAATTTCATACTCGCGGATCCTCTCAGCCGTGGCAGACATGCTCTCGACCATGTCTCTTTTCGTATTCTGAAAACGGACATTATTCTTGAAGAAATCGCAATGGGCCAAAACATGTGCAACGATCAGTTTGTTTTGGATCAACGAGTTTGAATCCAATAAAAAAGCATAGCAGGGATCGGAATTGATGACCAATTCGTAAATTTTACTCAGTCCAAGGTCATAATGAAGTTTCATTTTAAAAAATTGCTTCCCAAAACTCCAGTGAGAGAACCTTGTCGGCATCCCATATGCTCCAAAGGTATAAATAATATCAGCAGGACAAATTTCGTAACGCATTGGATAGAAATCTAGACCAAAACCTTTGGCAATTTCCGTGATCTCAGCAATTGATTGTTGAAGCTGTTTATGTTCAACCTCTCTCATAGGCGTTTCCCCCTTTACCTCTTATCACAATGTATGAGCTGATAAAGGTGAACATGAAAGGAGATTTAAAATTCATGATCGTTAAATCCAGATAAAAACTGCCCCTTAGGTCGACAGGTCGCCTGCAGGGCAGTTTTAAAAAGATTACGTTTCGCTTTTTAGTGATTTTGCCAGCACCTTTGCAGGGATGATGCTTATCGACAGACATATCGCCGAAAGGATAAAAGCGGATCGAACGCCATGATGCTCCACGAACCATCCTGCTGCAAGCGATGCAGCTCCAAAGGTCATGGTCACTAATGAAGTCTGTGCAGCATATACCTTAGGGAGCCGGTCAGGTTCCGCTTCCCATTGGACGATGGTCTGCAGGACCACTGTCTTCGATTGATCGAATAAACCAAATAAGCATGACAAGAGCAGCGCCAATACAGGAATGGCATTAAAAGAGAAGGCAAATGTGATAATGGCCGTTAGCATACTTGACAGCCAAATATAAGATTGCTGCCCCTTCCCGAGGATTCCATGAAACCTCAACATCATGATGCTGGCTAAAATTAAGCCGACAAAGAAAGCGGCATTGATGAATCCCCACCATTCTTCGCCAACCTTCAGCTGCTTTTCAACGAAAATATACATAATGGCTGCAATCCAAACAACACTGGCAGCCGTTTCTATCCAATAAATATAATGGACTCTCCTCAAACGGGCATTCGACCAAATTTCCGTCCACCCTGTCGTCAATGAATGCACATAGTCCAGAAATAGCTTTTTATTTGCAGCAGATGGAGTCTGCTGGGATGCAAGCGATATCCTTGCCATAAAAATGGTACTGAAAATATATAAAATAAATGTAACAGCCATGGTTCCTTTAGTTGAAATCATGGCGGTCAATATCCCTCCGATGCTCCAGCCGCTGATGCCAATCAGATGATCGACTGTCGACAAAAAACCGTTGGTACCCAATAGTTCTTCCCTTTTCACCAGCAACGGCACCATCGCATTTTGTGCAGGCTGCGCCCATCCATCCAAAAAGGCAATCATCGCTGCCAAAACCAGCAGCGGCCATATGGCGCCTATTTGCACCGTCATAGTAAAAAACAACAGGAGCAAAAGACCTGTCTTAAGCACCTGGGAATGAAACAACAAAGCCTTCAAGGCATAACGATCTAAAAGCAGAGGTGCGATGATGCTGCTCAAGAAACGAGAGAACGTCACTATGAATGGCACTAAAGCCATGTAAAGCGGCGAATGCGACTCATCATATATCTCCGCAATCAATGCTACGACATAAAGCACATCCCCTGCATTTGCAAAAGCCTGCCCCAACCATAAATAACGAAAGGCTTTAGACTTCATTTTCAAAGTCCCCCCATTTCAATATCATTCATCATTTCTTCATTAGGAGAACTCCTTACATCGGAACACTCACCTTTCCAAAATCCGCAAATAATAACTTCATCTTACCACAACAGAAAAAGACCCTGCACTTTGGTGCCAGGCACCAAAGGACAGGGTTAGAAATCGTTTATTGGCTGGCTTCTTTGACTGCGAGTGTAACCAGTTTCTCATTTTGCGGACTGTGGGTCACTTGGACAATGATGATCTTATCCATGTTGTTTTCTTTTACTGTAAATTTAAAGTTATCCTGTACGAGATCTTCCCCAAGTTTTTTTCTTCCCATATACTGATATTCCGTCAATTCTTCGGAAGGGTAATCTTCCTTTACGATTGCTGTGGCCATTCTCCCATACTTTGCATAATCCACTTTTTGAGCGGATGCCTGCAGAGAAGACCCCAAGAGCATGAGTATACAAAAACCAACGGAAAGGACGATGTGTTTCATTCCTTTTTCCTCCTGCATGTTTTTTATTAGGATGACTCCTGCATCCAAAATTATTCAAAACCTTTGGGTCCGAAAGATATCCATGCAAATGAAGGAAAGGCGATGAAATCAACTCCTCCAACTTTTTCAGGGGAAGAAAGTCTTGATGCGGCATAAACTATTCATAACTCCTTTAGAAGGAGGTACAGGAATGAATCGAGTGGATTACGACCGCGCATTATATTATACCCATCGATCAGAATGGGATAATTTATTGATACTAATGGTCAGAACGCAAGATGATGTTTTGTCGAAGAGAATTGAGCATTTCCTGCATGCTTACAATTTTTCAGATGATTATGCAGTGATCGAAAGAAAACTGTATAACCTTTTACGTTATGTTGATTATGCAAACTCACTTACCACCTTCCAACCCATGGAAGAAGAAGTTGTGCTTCACTGACGTAGGGTGGCTGGGCTGCCGTTGATGTAACAAGAAAAGAATTCCACCAATAAAAAAAGAAGCTGACTCGTTTTCGGAGTCAGCTTTTTAAATTACAAATCAACATTTTCTGCGATTTTAACATACATTTTCAATTCTTTGATCATTTGATCCACCAATTCTGCAGGGTCCTTTAAAAGTCCATCGTTTTCGTAGTCGAAACAATGAGGATCCATTACGAGCTGCTTTGGAATTACATTTGCATAAACGCCTCGTGCAACCGTCCTCATGTTGGTCAGACAATTGATTCCGCCTTTTCCTCCACCTGCGCATGAAAGCAATGCTACAGGCTTATGTGCAAATTGCTCGCTGCTTAAAAAATCCAGTGCATTTTTTAACGCACCACTCATGCCGCTATGGTACTCAGGTGAAGCCAAGATAATACCGTCTGCATCCTTGACTTGCTGACGAAGTCCCTTCACACTCTCCATATTGAATTGTTCTTCTTCTCCCGTATACAGCGGAATATCCCCTTTGCTTAAATCGATTAAATCGAACCCATAGTTTCTTGCCAAGTAACGGGAAGCAATTCCCGTTCTTCCTTTCTTCCTCGGACTTCCATTGATTACGACAATTTTCATTTCAACCTCTCCCTTTCGTTGGATCTCGTTGTTCTTAATGTCCATTTAGCCCATATTTTACCGCAAACAAGGCAGCTTGTGTACGGTCGGCAACATTCAGTTTCGCTAATACATTGGACACATGGGTCTTGACCGTTTTTTCGGTAATGAACAAGGATGAAGCAATTTCTTTATTACTTTTCCCTTTGGAAATTTCAGTCAAAACCTCTTTTTCACGGTTTGTCAGTAAATCGAGTTTCTGCTCTGGCTTTTCCTTCCTGGTAATCCGGGTCAGCAAATGATTTGTGGCTGTCGGATGAAGCGTGCTTTCACCGCCAAAAAGCTTTCTGATCGATTCAACGAGCTCATCAGGTTCAATATCCTTCAACTGATACCCGGACGCTCCGGCTTCTATTGCCGGGATGACATGGTCTTGATCAGAAAAGCTCGTCAGCATCAATATTTTTGTCCCTGGAAACGATTCCTTGATTTGCTTCGTCGCTTCAATGCCATTCATGACGGGCATCATAAGATCCATCAGGACGATATCAGGTGCTAGCTCGGCTGTTAACTTGACCGCTTCCTCCCCATTTTTTGCTTCGCCGACAATTTCAATATCCTTTTGCGTTCGAAGAAAAAAGACAAGTCCCCTTCTGACGATATGGTGATCATCGGCGATCAGTATCCGTATTCCCATCAAGCTCCATCCCCCTAATATGGCATTGTGACTGTAATCTTCGTACCACTTCCCAACTTGCTCTCAAATCGAAAAGTCCCCGATAAGGCTTCGGTTCGTTCCTTCATGCTTTGAAGCCCGACCGAATATAGTGTCCTCCCCTTTTCAAAATCAAAGCCGCATCCCTTATCCTCGATATTCATTTCAAATGACTTTTCACTGACTTTCATCTGAATGAATACCTCGTTTTGACCAGAATGTTTTTTGCAATTATTCAACGCTTCCTGGCAGATGCGCCAAAGAGCTTCTTCAATCTTTGAAGGCAGGCACATGACGCCTGTTAATTTTGTATGGACTTTTAAACCAAGCATTTCCCCGTATCCTTTTATCGCTTCCAGCAGTCCGACTTCAAGCCCCTTTGGCCGCAGCTGCCAAATGAGGGCACGCA
The DNA here is from genome assembly GCF_003668575.1 of Falsibacillus albus. NCBI lineage: Bacteria > Bacillati > Bacillota > Bacilli > Caryophanales > Bacillaceae > Falsibacillus > Falsibacillus albus. Next base: position 323,674 of record NZ_RCVZ01000002.1, read on the forward strand.
TTTCTGTCAATGCTTCCTGCGCCAACTCCCCTATCATCGAGAATGTATCCTTGATATCTGGATCTTCCGTGAGCGAAGCCCCGCCGCGTGCCGTCAAAGTAAGGGAAAACAAAAGCTGATTGACAGAATCGTGTAAATCTCTCGCAAGTCGATTCCGTTCTTGCATGAGCGCGACTTCCTGCTCTTTCTTTGTCAGCTTCATTCGCTTGATTGCCGAACCTATTTGAAGGGCGACAGATTCCAACAGCGCCAACTCGTTGGAAGTGAATTGTTTTTTGTGAGGCGAAGCGACATTCAATAAACCGAATGTTTCTTTGCCGGATTGAAGCGGCACTGTTGCATGATGTGTGATTCCTTCCGTCTCTCCCCACTCATGTTCGATGGCATCTTCGATCCTTTTGCATTCAATTATGTTAGAAGCTTTCGTCAGCTTTCCTTTTTGCAGTTTATCTACGCACCAGCAACTTCCTTTTTTCATGGGCTGACACTGGCAGTAAGTCAAAGCTGCCGGCAGATTTTCTGCAGCGACCATGGAATGTGCACCTTGTTCACCATCTATAAAGAAGATCCAGCCAGTCGTAAAGCCGGTTATTTGCAGTAGTTTCTTCAGCACCCCTTTGAGCATGGGGGCGAGATCTGTCTCTTCATTCAAAAGCTCGGCGATGCTTTTTAATATATGAAGGTCGGATTGATGTTTAATTTCCTCCAATGACATAATGATTCTCCTTTGGCTTACTTCCTCTTACTACCATTATACAAATTGATTCAAATAAATCCCATTCGAATTTTGATCGAATTTCTTCTACGACTTTCGTATGAGATGTGCATTTCATTGGATGAATTTAATTTGATATAGTATGTTTTATGTTGATGAGGAAGGAGACTTGATGATGAAGAGAATTGCCATCGATATGGACGAGGTCATGGCTGATTTTGTGACTAAACATTTGTATCTCTACAACAGCGATTTCAATGAATCGTTGACGAAAAAAGATCTTCTAGGAAAGAAGTTAAGGCACTTGCGGCCAGGACGTGAAAAAGAATTAATGGAATATATTGATGAACCAGATTTCTTTCGGGATTTAGAAGTAATGGAGGGCTCCCAAGAAGTCATTCGAGAATTAAGCGAGCATTATGAAATTTTCATTACTACTGCTGCAATGGAGCATCCTGCTTCCTTCACTGCGAAGTACGAATGGCTAAACGAGCATTTTCCATTTCTATCAGATATGAATATTGTGTTCTGCGGCGACAAAAGCATCATCCATGCAGATTATTTAATCGATGACAATGCACGCCATTTCAGACGCTTCACAGGACAAGGTATATTGTTTACTTCACCACATAATGTCAATGAAACAGATTATGTCCGGGTCAACAACTGGAAGGAAGTTCGAGAATTCTTCTTGAAATGAAATAAGGTATGCACGTTGGTGCCTGGCACCAACGTGCATACCTTATTATTTAGGCGATTGGATAGTCTTGTGCGAATGGGTGGATGATCATTTCATCAATCATCATATGCTTCGGTGCCGATGCCATATATACGACTGCCTTCGCAATATCCTGAACCTTCAGCCAGTCTTGCTTCTCAGGCAGTCCTTGCTGAGAGCCAGCCAAGTATGTATCGACCATTCCTGGATTTATGGTCCCAACTCTTATACCATGTTCTCTCACTTCTTGAGCAAGTGCGCCTGAAAAGCCTTGAACAGCATATTTTGTCGCAGTATATGCTGCACCATTCGGAATCGTGTAACGTGCAACATCTGAAGAGATGGTGATGATTGTCCCGAATTTCTGGTCTTTCATGGTCGGAAGGACGGCCTTCGCGCACAAGAAGACGCCTTGGACATTTACATCGAATACCTTCTTCCATTCATCAGCGCTTGTATCTTCCACTGATTTAAAGAAGCCAATCCCTGCGTTATTTACCAATATATCGATTTTGCCAAATGCGTTTTTGGCTTCTTCAATCACACGATTGACTTCTTCCTCGCTGCTGACATCCGCTTGGACGGCGAATGCATCTGGATATCCAATCTCTTTTAGATGATCTGCTGTTTTAAAAATTTCTTTGGAACTGCCGACGACCACAAGCTTTGCCCCTTCCTTTGCAAGCTGGATTGCCGTTTCTCTGCCGATTCCACGCGAAGCTCCTGTGACGATGGCGATTTGATCTGTTAGCATTTTCCTCATCCTTTCATCTTTGTCGTGTTTTCATATTGTTTATTGGATGCCTGTCCATTATAGCTGTTTATACAGATGAGAACAAAGGTAAATCGATCTGTGCGAAACCAGCTAATAGAAAAGAACGCACCCGATAGAGATGCGTTCCTATACTGACTATACTTTAAGATTTTTCACGGAATTCAATGTATGCTCGACGATGTCCATAAAACTATTCGTGATTTCTTCAAGTTTTTTGGCACTTTCATCGTTGTCCTTCCCGACCACCCCGAAGTAGAACTTCACTTTTGGTTCAGTTCCAGATGGCCGCAGGCAGATCCAAGAACCGTCTTCCAAAATGTATTTAATGACGTTCGATGAAGGCAATGTCAGTTTTTCAGATTTCCCTTCTGCATCGACTTTGGTCTGAGTTGCATAGTCTTCTGTCATCACCACGCTCATCCCATTGACAACAGTCAATGGCTGGCGGCGAAACTCATCGATGAGGGCGCTGATCTGCTCTGCGCCTTCTTTTCCTTTCAGGGTCATCGATTTCAAGTTTTCACGATGGTAGCCATGATTTTCAAATAGTTCAAATAATACTTCATAAAGCGTATTGCCTTGTTTTTTGTAGTAAGCGCATGCTTCCACTGCCAACAGTGCAGCTTGGATCGCATCCTTGTCGCGGGCAAAGTCTCCGATTAGATAGCCGTAGCTTTCCTCATAACCGAACAAGAAGGAATGCGAACCATCACCATTGTATTGCTTGATTTTTTCCCCAATGAATTTAAAGCCAGTCAAGACATCCTCGACTTCAGCTCCGAAACTTCTCGCTACCTTTTCACCGAGCTGGGAAGTGACAATCGTTTTAAAAACGATGCCGTTTTCAGGGATGTTATTCTTTTCAGCCTTTTGACTGAGAATATAGTGCAATAGCAGAGAACCTGTTTGATTTCCTGTCAAAAGGACGTACTCCCCAACCTCATTTTTGACAGCGACACCCAAGCGGTCAGCATCGGGATCAGTTGCAATCAAAATATCTGCATCATGTTTTTTTCCATCCCTTATCGCTAGCTCGAAAGCAGCCTGCTCTTCCGGATTAGGTGATTTGACTGTAGAAAATTCAGCATCTGGCTGTTCCTGCTCTTCAACGATATAGACATTCTCATAGCCATAAGCCTTAAGCGACTGCCTTAAAGGTTTGTTTGCCGTCCCATGCAGCGGAGTGAAAACAATCTTTAAGTCCACTTCACCGGAAATACCAGGATTTTCGCTGATGGTCATTAATTTATCAACATATTGGCGGTCCATTTCATCACCAAGCATGGTAATGAGCCCGCGTGATTTTAATGCATCTTCTGTTTCTACTTGAATTAATAATTCATTCTCCACCTCATTGACTTTCTCAATGACGGCTTCCGCATCTGCAAGATTTAATTGTGCTCCATCTTCACCGTAAACTTTGTATCCATTATATTCAGGCGGATTATGACTTGCCGTGATGACGATTCCAGAGAATGCATTCAAATCCCTGACTGCAAAAGATAGTTGAGGGGTCGGACGCAATTCAGAGAATACATAGGTTTGAATGCCATGTGTCGCAAGTGTTCTTGCTGCTTCCATCGCAAATTCAGGAGATTTATGACGAGAATCATATGCGATGGCGACACCCCTTTTCTTTGCATCCTCACCATGATTTTCTATGTATCGTGCCAGGCCTTCCGATGCTTTTCGGATGGTGTAAAGATTCATTCGGTTCGTTCCAGGTCCAATGACTCCCCGCATGCCGCCTGTCCCGAACTCTAAATTTTTATAAAAAGCATCCTCTAAATGCTTCTCGTCTTCCTTCATTTCATTCAATTGTGATGCAATTTCTTCATCCAGGCCTTGAAAGCTGCTCCATCTCTCATATGTATGCTGCCAAGTCATCTTCATTCGCCTCCAATACGTATTGTTCAGACTGGTGACAAACGCTCGTATTCTCCGTTGCTCGTCAGTCTGATTGTTCATATTATCATTTCGTGAAAAAAAGCGAATTTCCTGTCAAAACAATCCGAGGAAATACGACAAATCTCCAACACTCGTTCATTATACAACTTCCTTCCACCTTTATTAAGTAAAAAAAAGAACCGTTTGAACAACGGCTCGAAATGACTAGGTCTTCATGCTTATTCAGACTTGGTCTTCATGCTTATTCAGACTTGGTCTTCATGCTTATTCAGACTTGGTCTTCATGCTTATTCAGAAATGGCTGCCTCCACCAAATCCTCTTTGTTAATCTGTGCACTTTTGTCAATCAAACTGACGACTATAAAGACGATCGCTGCCAATGGAAGTGCATAGAACAACGGATCGATATGTGTTAACGGAAACTTAAACAACGCATCCCTGCCGAAAATAGCCTTTGACAAACCTAGTGCAGAGGATTCCTTTTGGTGAATGAATAAGAAACCAAAAATGCTAACTGTAAACCCAGTAATGATACTAGAAATAGCACCAGCACGAGTTGCATTTTTCCAATAGAATGCCCCAATCAAGGCAGGAAGAAAACCAGCTGCACAAATTCCAAACCAAAACGCGGTGGCTTGGGCAATAACCCCTCCCGGAAGTATATAAGCCAGACCTATAGCAGCGATCACTCCAATGATGACCCCAACTCGTGAAGGACTGATATTAGTACCGAATACGGATCGAACACCAAGCGTTTTAAGGATGTCTTCACCAAAAACCGTTGCTTGAACATGGATGAGGGAACTTACTGTTGAAATTGTTGCTGATAGTAATGTGAGGGTAAACAAATAGATAAACCATTTCGGCATTAAAGCATTTATTAGCTTAGGAATGACAAGATCTACATTTCCACCAGCCACAACTATGGATATGTTTCCAGTTGTATTGGCGAAATATACATTGCTCAAAGGACCGATCATAAAGGCAGTTCCTGTCATAAAGAAAATAAATATCCCACCGACCAGCACAGACCTATATAAAGCACGGTCATCCTTTACGGTCATACACCTCATGGCGAGCTGAGGCTGGGCAAGAACACCTATACCAACTCCCATGATGATGGTGCTGACAAGCGTCCACCATAATGGAGAACCGAGCTGAGGCATACTGGTCCATCCGCGGTGCCCTTGTTCAATCAGTGACTCAGGCACCATATTCTTCATTGCTGACAATGCCCTGTGCCCCTCTACAAGACCGCCGACTGCCATATAGCTGACCACCAGAAATATTGCCATTCCCAGAAGCATAATGATTGCACCGAAGGCATCTGTATACATGACCGCCTTAATCCCACCACTGACAACATATACAGCAATGACTATGGCTAATATCATCAAGGAAAGATTAAAATTCATGGATAGTGATTCTTGAAGGAAGCGCCCTCCTCCAATTAATACAATACTCGTGTATGCCGGCATGAAAACAAAAATCATAGCTCCTGAAAATACAGTAATGAATTTTGAATTGTATCTTTTTCCCAATAAAGATGGAAAGGTCGTTGCATCCAATGAAATCGATAGCTTCCTTATCCTTGTCCCAAAAATGGCAAATGCAACAAAAATGCCGAGAACGATATTCAATAAGGCCAACCAAAGCAATCCAAATCCATAAATGGCTGAAACACCGCCAAATCCTACAATTGCTGAGGTGCTGATAAATGTGGCTCCATAAGAAAGAGCCATCACCGCAGGATGGATGTTCCTTCCCCCTACCAAATAGTCCGATTCTGTTTTTGTTTTTTTATATCCATAATATGCCAGACAGGACATGATGACAAAATACACCAAGCATAATGGAATCAGTACCGAAAGGTTCATTCTTGGCCGCCACCTCCACGATTCCACATGATTGCCCCAAATAAAATGCATCCAATAGCAGAAACAACTGTTGCATACCACACAAACGCAATTGATACGTCTTCCATTCCAAGCAAGGTATTTCCCCCCCAAAAACAAATTTTGTTTCTGTGCTCACTTGATGGTTTCATATTGTATCTTTTAGGCTGTTTTCTCAAAGATAGTTGTTTTTAACAGCTTTTCTTTTCGAACATTAACCATATGATGTTGATTTGAGCGGAAGGCGCGAGACTCCGGAGGGATCGGAGGCATGGTGAGACCCCACAGCCGAGCGAGGAGGCTCATCTACCTCCCCTCGGAAAGCGAGCATCCTGCCGCGGAAATCAACCTTCTCACTATTTTATTTATAACAACAAACCTTTAATAAATGAGTCATCTGTTACAATCCCCCTATGTCATAAACGTCGGCTTTTGCTGGGCAAGAGTGGCTTCCTTCAGATCCATCGGCTTCCCGCTGTGTACATCCAGTACTTCTGATGCTTCTTCAAACCAGCAGTCCGGAGCGGCGTGACCCCAAAATGTTTGTCTTCTTGGATCGTTAATATCCCACTTGATCGGTTTAAAATCAGGGTCGCTCGTCAGATAATCCCCTGTATATAGCTCAATCCTATGGCCATCAGGATCTCTTAAATAAAGGAAGAACGCATTGGACAGCCCGTGTCGGCCCGGTCCCCTTTCGATGCTTTCCCCATATCCCATCGAAGCCAGGACGTCGCATGTATGAATGACGCACATCGGATCACTCAGCCAGTAGCCCACATGATGGAGCCTCGGCCCCTTCCCATTCATGAATGCAACATCGTGGACCGTCGGCTTGCGGTGGAGCCAAGCGGCCCATATTCTATCCTCTCCGGTTGCCGTATACTCAGAACACGAAAACTTAAGCTTGTTCATATAAAAATCATAAGCTTTTTCCACATCGGGAACCATGCAATTGAAATGATCAATCCGCTGCACCCGTGATCCTTTGTAAAGATCATAGCGCTGCAAAAATCTTTCAACGGTATCCATCTTTGCAAAGAACTCCAGCGGCATCCCGGAAATATCCTGAACACGGAAAGATTTCCCCAGTGCTTTTTGGCTCCCTTCTTCCAGCCACTTCACCTTGTGTCCAGCCTCGGCAAACACATTGGAGAGCGCTTCCAAATCTGATTCTGAACGAAGCTTATAGCTCAACGCCTCCACGGCTGGTTTATCTGCCTTTTTTAGCACGAGACTATGATGAACGTGTTCTTCAAGGCCACGCAAGTAAATATGTTCCTCATCAGCATCCGTTTCTACAAATCCAAGTGCATTGACGTAAAAGTCCCTTGATTGATTCAAGTCTGTGACATGAAGGATTGATCTGGCTGTCCGAATAATGTCAAACCCCATTTTCCTGCCCCCTTACATTTTGACGAAATGCGGCTTTGTTCCCCCGACATTCCCTAAGAAATCACGGATTATATTTTTATACGGCTCTTTTTCATAGTTATCAAAGTAGGTCATGCCCATTTTGACTGGATCACCGAAAAAGTAATATTCATAATGCAGCTGTCTTCCTCCGAATGCGCTTAATGTCATATCCCAGGCCAATCGGAATAATTGAACCCTTTCATATCCTTCCAGGTTTTTGCCTTGGACGGCCCTGTTCAATATCGGTCCGATTTCAGGGTGTTGAAAATCAGCTTCGCTTGGAATGCCCATTAGGCCGGATGCACCTAATATCCTTAAGATTTCCACCATCCTCGGGTAGATCCTCGGATACCAATTCCGGGCTGCATCCAATGCAGCATAATCAGGTGTCATCGTTCCCCATTTATCCAAAGAGGCATTATGCTCAGCACGATATAAATGAGATTTCATCGTTTCGAGCGTCAGCATCACTTCCGTCCCTTTGTCTTTCACATGCTGAAATTGATCGATGCCGATCGCGTCCATCAAGCTAAGTACGACACCAAGCAGAAATTCTGTTTTGACCACATTTTTAGCGACTACTTGATGGGCCATATGAACGACAGCATTCGTCTCCCTGAAAGTACGGTTGCAGATGGAGGAATCTTCACAGACAAACACCCGATCCCAAGGAACAAATACATGATCGAAAGCAACGATCGCATCTCCTTCTTCAAAACGGGAGGAAAGTGGATGATCCCAATGATTCTTCCCATGATCAAAGGACTCGCGGCTTAAAAATTTCAGCCCTGGCGTATTATTTGGCAGGGCAAATGCCAATGAATATGGATCATCTTTTTCACCGGATTTTTTCACTGTCGAAGGGAAGACCAATATTTCATCCGTGATTCCGCCCTGGGTGGCAAGAAGACGCACTCCATCGACGATGATCCCATCCTTGTTCTTTTCCACAAGGTGCAGGGCCACATTGGCATCCTTCTGCTCATGCTGCGCCTTCGCCCTGTTTACTTGAGGATGGATAAGCGTATGGGTCAGGCTGATATCATTTTCACGTGCAAATTCATAATATTTCCTGGCGTTATCTGCAAACATGGGATCGGCTTCTGCAAACAGGTCATTCGCCACTCCCATTGCCATAACCTCAGCATTCAAGTAATCCGGCGATCTTCCCATCATTCCGCCGGAAGTCCTTGCCCATTCTGTAATCGCCTCACGCCTCTTAATCAGATCATCGATGGATTTTGGCTGAAGGAAGGTCATCCCCACCTTTTCTCCACTGGTTGGAGAAGTGTACAGCATTTTGTCTTTTTTTTCGTATTGCAAATCGTAAAGATTGGCCATTGAGTCGATGACATTCTTAAAAGCCGAATGCTCCGTCACATCCTCCACTCTTTCTCCATGGATATAAACATTGTTTTTGGCATTTTTCAGACGTTCTTTATATTCCTTCCCTGTCTTTGCCGGCATTTTGATTCCCCCTTTTTAAACTTATTTCCTTTTACCGAACTGAGGGATATGATGGTCCCCCATTGCGACATGGATCACTTTTGCTTCGGTATAAAATTCAAACATGGCATAGTGGCCGCCTTCTCTTCCAATACCGCTTGCCTTCATCCCGCCGAAAGGAATCCTTAAGTCCCTTACATTCTGTGCATTCACCCAAAGCATACCTGCCTCGACGGCCTGGGCGACACGGTGGCCCCTCTTCATGTCATTGGTCCAAACATAACCAGCTAACCCATACTTCACATCATTGGCTGCTTCAATGACCTCATCTTCCGTTTCGAATTCAATGACGCTCATGACAGGACCAAAAATCTCCTCCTGTGAGCTCTTCATGTCATTTGCCGCATTCAGCAATAATGTTGGCGGCACAAAATTCCCCATTGCGATTTCTTCAGGAATGTTCCCTTGAATAACCTCACATCCCTCTTTTCTTGCCACTTCAATATACTCTGTCACCTTTTGAAAATGTCCTTTATCAATCAATGGTCCGAGTTCAGTGGAAGGGTCCATCGGATCGCCGATCGTGATATTCGCCACCCGCTCCTTCAAGGCATCAATGAACTTGTCTTTAATGTTTTTATGAATGAAAACTCGGGAGTTTGCCGTACATCGTTCTCCATTGAAGGAAAAGATCCCCCAGACAGCCGCATCCAGTGCACGTTCGAAGTCGGCATCATCAAATACGATCAGCGGTGATTTCCCGCCAAGCTCCATGGATGTTCTTTTCAAGGAGTCGGCTGCATTTTTAATAATCGTCGCTCCTGTTACCGTCTCTCCGGTAAACGAAATGGCTGAGACATCAGGATGGGCTACCAATGCTGCCCCTGCAGTTTCGCCATATCCATGAACCACATTAAAAACGCCATCGGGCAAGCCGGCTTTATGGATGACTCGCGCAAGCTTATTTGCCGTCAAAGGCGACAGCTCAGCCGGTTTCAATACAACGGTATTGCCTGTGGCCAATGCTGGGGCCACTTTCCAAGTTTCAAGCATAAAAGGGGCATTCCAAGGAGTAATGAGACCGACAACACCAAGCGGCTTATGCACTGTATAATTGATGAATTCATCATCCACAGCATAGGCATCCCCATGAAGCTTGGTCTGGACCATCCTTGCATAGAAGCGGAAATTCTCAGCCGCACGCGCCGTCATTTTCTTCGTCTGGCTTATAGGGAGACCTGTATCCAATGCCTCTAGCATAGCGATCTCTTCAATCTCTTCATCTATCAAATCTGCAATTTTATTAATATATTTCATTCGTTCCGCAACTTTCATACTTCCCCATGGCCCTTTAACAAATGCAAGTTTTGCCGACTCAACGGCACTTTTGATATCCTCGCTCCTTCCTTCCGCAACCTGATTGATCACTTCATTTGTATAGGGATTTCGGTTGTCGAAGGAAGCACCTCCCATTGCATCGACAAACTTTCCGTTAACATATAATTGAACATTTTCGACTTTTTGGCGGAGTGCACCGCCGTCTTTTTGCACTGTATTGTGCTGCATGCTTTTCACCACCATCGTTATTTGTTGTATCAGTTGTTTATTTTGCAGAGACTTGATCGCTCAATGTTACATATTGCTTGAGTACTTTCCTGATTTCCTCCTGCAGCTCCGATGATGGCAAGTCCATCGGCAGCCGCAGAACCGGTTTGATTTTCCCCATCATTCCAAGAGCTGCTTTCAACGGGGCCGGGTTCGTATCTTTAAAAAGGACATCATTCAGCGGCATGAGCTCATAATGAAGATCCTGTGCACGTTTGACATCGCCTTCTGCCCAAGCATCATAGATTTCTGCCACTTTTCCGGGCAAGATATTCGCAGTTGCGCTAATATGGCCGGCGCCGCCAATCGCCAGCATCGGATAGCAAAGGAGCTCGATTCCTGAATAAAGCAGAAAGTCCCTTCCACAGTTCAACAACACACGATTGACATGCTCGAAGTCTTTATTGGACTCCTTGACTCCAATGATATTCGGGCAATCCTTGCTCAGCTTTGCCAGTGTTTTAACATCAAGATTCGTTGCCGTCCGCCCCGGGATGTTATAAATGATGATTGGAATATCGACTGAATCTGCTACCGCTTTAAAGTGCTTATATAATGCGTGTTGGGAAGGTTTATTATAGTAGGGTACGATGACCAAGGCGGCATCAGCACCGATTTCTTGTGCTTTTTTTGTGAGGAATAAGGTTTCTTCATGATTTGTGGTGCCCGTACCAGGCACAAAGGGCACTCTCCGATCAACCGCCTTAGCCGCGTGCTCCATCACCTGCACCCTTTCATCAACGGTAAGTGAACTTGGTTCTCCTGTTGTCCCGGTCACTGATATGGCATGTGTCCCGCTTTCTATGTGCCAATCAATCAAATTTTTCAACGATCCAAAATCTATGGAACCGCTTTCAAAAAATGGTGTAATAATTGGAGCTATCGACCCTCTCAGCTTTCTTTTTACTTCTGCATAACGCGTCATAGTTTTCACTCCTATTAATCGTTTTGGATTTATTTTAATTATCAGAAATATCCAACAATATAACTGTACCATGTGGTAAGATATATTAAAAATATTCAAAAAGTTTCATTTGCATATTAAATAAATATACTTGAAATCGAAATGATAAAGGAGCATGGATATGAATATTAAACAGCTTCGATACTTTTCAACCTTCGCTGAAGAAGGGCAGATCACCAAGGCTGCAAAGAAACTTTTCATGGCTCAGCCCCCTTTGAGCCAACAGCTGAAGCTACTGGAAGAAGAATTAGGAGTTGAATTGATTCACCGCAATGGACGCAAGCTTGAATTGACCGAAGCCGGGATTGTCTTATATCAGAAGGCAAAAAAAATATTGGAAGATGTTGATGAGACCATCATGGAAGTGAGGGAGACCGGGGAGGGCATACGAGGTGTGCTGGCAATCGGATCCGTAAAAACATGCTTTCACCACATTCCTTACAGGATCCGAAATTTCCAGGAAAAATTTCCGCAGCTCAGCTTTAAACTCATTGAAGGGGATACGTTCAGGCTTCAGCACTATTTAAAAGAAAAAGAAATCGAGGTTGCCGTAGTAAGGCTTCCTATGAAAATGAAAGAGTATTCCCATATCCCCCTTCCTACCGATCATTTTGTCGCCATCCTACCCGAAGACTGGATGTCAGACCCGGACATGCCCTGCATGACCTTGGAGGAATTGGCGAAGCTGCCGATGATGCTTCTCCACCGCGCAGGAGAAGGGGAACGGGGGCTTTATGAATTGGTGCTTGACGCTTTCAAAGAAAAAAACTTAAAGCCGCATGTCGTTTGCGAATGCCCGGATGCAGCCATGCTACTTTCACTTGTAAGGGCAGGGGTGGGCATCACCCTGCTGCCGAAGTCGACCCTTCATGCCTTTCCACCTCAAGGTGTCAAAGTTGTGGAAATCAGCGGGGAGGTCATCAAATCGGAGTCAGCTGTCATCTGGCTGAAAGATCGATACCTTTCGAAAAATGCCGTTCGCTTCATTGAAACCTTTAGTGACTGATTAATATAATCACTTGAAGCGTTTATGGATGTTATTGTGTTTATATGTTCCGTGGGCAAATTCCATCAGTTCCATCGATAATGCCAAATATCTTTTATCAAATAGGCCGGCGAAATGTTCTTTCATCAATGAAAAGAGTTCTTCACAAACCAATTTCTTCACTTCTTCAGACCGGCCCTTCCCCAACTTTAAAGTCGCATGGACGAATGCATCATCTTCCTGCCCGTCCGCTATGACATAGTCATGAAGCTCGATTGCACGTGAACGGATGCCGCCTGTCGGGAAGACATCCCCCCTCGACATCATATATTCATTCACTTTTTGCAAAAAAGCCTTTATATCGCCTTCTTGCTTTAGATTATCTGTGTATTCCACAATGAAATGCGGCATTTTCCGTTCACTCCTAATTTGTTCGATTAAAGTACAATTCAGATTAAGCTTCCTTGATCGTATTAGTCAAACGCCCAATCCCTTCGATTTCCGTCTCAACAATATCTCCCACTACCGTATTGACTGTCCCTTTCGGAGTGCCGGTCAAAATGATGTCCCCTGCATTGAGTGTCATGAAACTGCTCAAGTATTCCACCAGGAATGGAATCTTAAAAATCATATCTTTTGTCGATCCTTCTTGTGTCAGTTCCCCATTCACATATGTTCTGAGCTGAAGGTTCATCGGATCGGCAATATCCTTTGCATCGACAAACCAAGGGCCGATAGGTGTGGAGGAATCACGATTTTTAACCCGGAGATTCGGCCGATAATAATTTTCCAAATAGTCGCGAAATGCGTAATCATTCGCAATCGTATAGCCTGAAATATATTCATAGGCATTCTCCCGGCTCACCCCTTTTGCCTGCTTTCCAATGATTACTGCCAATTCACATTCATAATGCATATAATCCACGTCAACAGGCCTTGGTGTAAATCCTCGATGACCGACGAACGTATTCCGCCCTTTTAAAAAGACAAGCGGTTCTTCTGGTGCTTGAAAAGACAATTCATTCGCATGGTCAGAGTAATTCAAACCAAGGGCGAAAGTCGTATTCGGTTCGACTGGAGGAAGCCAAACAACAGCTTCTTCCTTGACGATCGTTCCGTCTGAAAGCACTAACTTCCCATCCTGCTCTTTAGCTTCATGCACTTTCCCTGCGTATGCCACCCTTGCGTGCCTCATTCCGATTCACCCCTTGTCCTTTAAGATTGTATTTTCGAGGATGCCGATCCTTTCCACTTCAATCCTTACGCAGTCACCGGCTTTAACGAGTGGTGCATCCTCCGGTATCCCGACAAGAAGGACATCGCCTTTGTTTAATGTCATGAATTCGGTCACATCGGCTATCAATCTGGAGATGGGCCGAATCAAATTGGCCGTTGTATTTTCCTGCACCAATTCACCGTTCACATAGACTTTGATTGTAAGAAAGTCTGGATTGTCCAACTCTTCCCGCTTCACTACCCATGGACCGACCGGACAAAAACCGTCTCGGCAATTGTATTTGATCGGCGGCCTGTAAATGCTTTCGTGGGGAATGCTTATATCATTTACGATTGTATATCCTTCGACATAGCTTATTGCTTCCTTCTCTGGAACCCGAGTGGCTGTTTTTCCGATGACGATGCCAACAGTCGCACCAACTTGCAGCTTTCCTTCATCATGGGGCATGGGGATAGTGGAATTTGCCCCGATGATCGTATTACCTGTCTTTATGTATAAAATTGGGGCTTTTGGCGGCTGCTTATACGGAGGATTTAAGACTTTGCCTCCCATTTCAGCAAGTGCGCCCTTGAAGTTTAACAGTGTTCCGTAAATGGATCCTTCTACAGGTGCTTCCCATTTTGCCTCTGATGCATCCAGATTTTCATTATTCCATTCAAATCTATGCTGTCGTGCATCGACATTGATTTCACAGTGCTGAAACATCCCGTTCAGCTTTGCCCTGGCTAATGGCATAATCAATCACTCCCATCAAAAAAATAATAATATTCCCAATATTACAACTATAAAACAAACTCACTCCAATGATAAATATATAAAACATAATTACAGCATATGAAAAAGATATATAAACAGGTATGCCCCCCGGTGCCTGGCACCGGGGGGCATAACTGAAGATTGATTCATTATTTTTTATATTTGATTTCGTATACGTCATGGCGGCGGTCTTTCAATTGCCTTACCGTTCCTGATTGCCTTTGCCTTCTAAGGATTTCCAGGTCGACATCTCCAATCAGGACCATTTCGATATTTGGATTGGTTTCACCAACGATTCCATCCCGTGCATATTCAAAATCCGATGGGGCAAATATGCCGGATTGAGCATATTGAATATCCATGTTCTCCGTTTGTGGGAGATTGCCTACCGTACCTGAAATGACCGTGTAAACTTGATTTTCGACAGCTCGCGCCTGAGAACAGTAGCGGACCCTCAAATAGCCTTGGCGATCCTCTGTACAGAAAGGTGTGAATATGATTTTCGCCCCTTTCTCGGTGGCAATCCTGGCAAGCTCCGGAAACTCAATATCATAGCAGATTTGAATGGCAACCTTTCCGCAGTCGGTATCAAATACCTTAACCTGATCGCCGGCACTGATCCCCCACCATTTGCGTTCGTTCGGCGTAATATGGATTTTATATTGCTTTTCGATCGTTCCATCCCGTCTGAACAGGTACGCAATGTTGTAGATTTCTTCGTTTTCTTCTTCAACAAGATGCGAACCTCCGATAATATTTACATTGTAGCGGACAGCCAAATCCGTGAACAATTCAATGTATTCCTCCGTGTATTCCGTTACTTTACGGACCGCAAGGCTTGGGGATTTTTCGTCCATGAATGACATCAGCTGAGTTGTGAAAATCTCCGGGAATACTACAAAGTCCGATTTTGCATCGGAGGCGACATCAGTAAAATACTCAACCTGATTCGCAAAATCCTCGAAGGAACTGATTTGCCTCATCATATACTGCACGACGCAAATGCGCACTGGATAGCTTGTCTTGAAATGCCTCTTGCTGTTTGGCAAATATTCGACGTTGTTCCATTCCATCAGCGTAGCATATTTATGCGACCTTTTATCATCCGGTAAATAATTAGGGTTGATCCTCATTAAAGTAAAGCCATTCAATAATTGAAAGGAAAGGACCGGATCGTAGATTTTGTGGCGCGAAACCGCTTCGACATACTCCCGCGGCGACATTTCTTCAGCATGTTTAAAATAATTGGGGATCCTTCCGCCTATTATGATGCTCTTTAAATTTAATTGGCGTGCCAGATCCTTCCTCGCTTCGTATAATCTGTGCCCTACTTTCATCCTTCTGAATTCCGGATGGACCATCACTTCAATGCCGTATAAGTTATAGCCGTCCGGATTATGGTTGGTAATATATCCGTTATCCGTCACATCGTCCCACGTGTGGCGGTCATCATACTCATCAAAATTGATGATCAGGCTTGAACAGGACCCGATTATTTCTCCATCATATTCTGCAACGATCTGCCCTTCGGGAAACATATCCAAATGGCTTTGTAAATGCGATTTCTTCCACGGATCCATCCCCGGGAAGCAGACTTTCTGCAGTTCGATAATTTGAGCAATATCCTTATGTTCAAGATTTCGAATGATCATTTTCTTTTCAAATTGTGATAAATCAAGTTTATCTGACATTCGCGACAACTCCTTTACCTAGTAAATTTACCCTCGATTTCAAATAATGAAACGCAATGGCAAATAGTTATGAAATGCGAAAATTGAATTATTACATAACTTTCTATATGATTATCGTTAGAGGTGGTACCATGAACGGATTTGAAAGAAGACGACAACAAAAGATGAATCAAATACGACAGGCAGCATTTTCCTTATTCAGCAAATATGGCATTCAAAAAGTGAGCATCCAGGATATTGCCAAAAAAGCAAACGTTTCTCAAGTTACAATCTATAATTATTTTGGCAGTAAAGATGAGTTATTACTCGATGCGTTAAAGGAATATTTTGAAGAGCAGCTAAGCACTTTTGAGAAAATAAAAAACAGCTCGATCCCATTCACGGATAAGATCAAAAAGATCTTCGCAATGAAGCTGGAAGCCACACAGGCAATCAGTTCCGAGTTAATGGAATCACTTTTTACGGAAAGCGGACCGATTGCTGATTTAATTCAATATTATACATCCGAGAAAACTGTTCCACAATTCATGGAATTTCTGGATCAGGGAAAAGAGCTCGGAGTTATTTCCAATGAAGTCTCCATTGACACCATTCTACTATTCCTCGATAGTATGACCCTCGCCATCAAGCGGCATCCTCAGCTGCTTTCGACCGATGAAAAAATGGAGAAAACCACGAAAGAAATCCTCCATTTTTTCTTTTATGGCATGGTCGTCCCTGAGAAGGAGCAAAAAAAAGACTAGCTCTGAAAAAGGCTGTCCAGCTCGATAGAATCAAGCATGAACAAGCCTTTTTCAAGACAGTCTCGTTTAATTTGCAGGGTATTTATATACGCGGACTTCCCAAGGCTTCAATTCAAATCGCTGAGCAGACTCCATCTTTTCCACTCCATAATTACTGATCAATATCCTTTTTTCTTCTTCATTTATTTTTACGTCTTCAGGTGCTTCAAATAGCCCAGTTTCATTTGATACATTTCCCACGACCAGCAATTCCTCCCCTTCATACCTGCGTATATAAGCATAAAGCGTTGGATGGTCCCCATGTAAAAGTTCAAATGAACCATAAGGGATGATCGGGTTCATTTTCCGAAGCTCAATCAGCTGTTTATAGAAATGAAAAATAGATTGAGGATCCTTCATCGCAGCTTCGGCATTGATTGCCTTATAATTCGGGTTGACTTGCAGCCAAGGGGTCCCCGCTGTGAAACCTGCGTTCTCAGTTGCATTCCATTGCATCGGGGTGCGGGCATTGTCCCTTCCCTTCGTGTAAATGGATGCCATGATATCTTCAGGTGCTTTGCCTTCCTGCACTTTCTCCTTGAACATATTCAATGTTTCAATATCTTGATAGTCATCGATCGACTCGAATCGGACGTTTGTCATCCCAAGCTCTTCGCCTTGATAGATATACGGAGTGCCTTGCATCATATGCAGCAGGGTTCCGAGCATTTTTGCCGATTCAACGCGATATTCACTGTCATTTCCAAATCTCGAAACGACGCGCGGCTGATCATGATTGTTCCAATAGAGGCTATTCCACCCTTTTCCATGCAGCCCTGTCTGCCACTTGGTCAATATCTCTTTCAGCTTGGGTAAATCGAATGGTATGACGTCCCATTTCCCTCCTGCACCTGAGTCCACGTCCATGTGCTCGAATTGGAACACCATATTTAGTTCATTCCGGTCATTCCCTGTATATAATTCAGCTTCTTCCGGAGTTACACCAGGCATTTCCCCTACAGTCATGGCATCATAACGTGAAAGGACTTTTTCGTTCATTTCCTGTAAAAATTCATGGATGCGTGGACCATTCATGAAATAATCATGACCAGATGCATATGGTTTCCCTTCCGGATTAGGTGCATCCGGCAGACCAGGCACCTTCGAAATGAAATTAATGACATCCATCCTGAATCCATCGATGCCCTTATCAAGCCAAAACTTCATCATGTCATAAATTTCGCTGCGGAGCTGTGGATTTTCCCAGTTCAGATCAGGCTGTTTTTGAGAGAAAAGATGCAAATAATATTCACCCGTCTGATCATCGTACTTCCAAGCTGATCCACTGAAAACAGATTCCCAGTTATTCGGCTCCTTCCCATCTTTTCCTTCTCTCCATATGTAATATTCCCTATAAACATTTTCCTTCGATTTCCTTGACTCAATGAACCATGCATGCTCATCGGAAGAATGGTTGACAACAAGGTCCATCACCAGTTTGATACCTCTTTTATGCATCTCTCCAAGCATTTCTTCCCAATCCGCCATTGAACCGAATTCATGCATGATATTTCGGTAATCACTGATGTCATAACCATTATCATCATTAGGTGAATCGTAAACTGGCGACAACCACACCACATCAATCCCCAATTCTTGCAAATAATCCAGTTTAGAGATGATTCCTTGAATATCACCGATTCCATCTCCATTGGAGTCCATGAAGCTCCTAGGATAGATTTGATAGACAACGGATTCCTTCCACCACTGCTTTTTCATATATATCACCTCATAATTAAAAATTTAGTATAATGCAAACGATTGCACAAAAATTACAGTAAACGCTCTCATTTCATTTTACATGAAGTATTGAAGTTGGCAACTGATTTATTTTTCTTTGGCCAAGTTATATCTATTTGTAGAAGTACTCCTATTGATGAATACGAAGATAACTAAAAAAAACAGCAGGACGGATCATCCTGCTGTCATCAAACCAATAACTCGTTTGCGGCTTTCGTATAAATACTGAAATTGGTTTGCATACTAATTTCTTCTTGAAATTGCTCCAAATGGAAAGGAAACAATAAACCGAATTTCTGAAGAATTTTGGTATTCCGCTCAAATACTTCTTGATAGTGATTTTCCAGTTTTCCTTTTTGCTGTACATCAAGTATGCTTATAATGGTTTGTAAGCATGAAATGACTTGAAAGGCTTCTTTTAATGTCCCGAAATATTCAAAGTGACGAGTGGTGGTATGTAAGATTTTTAATTCATGGAATTTGGCGATTTCTTCATCACTAAAATATTGTGGAAAAATTTGAGTATAAAACGTATTGATAAGTTCACTGATTTTCTCTTCTTGCTCATGTGTAGACGCAAACAAGATCTTCATTCATAACCCACCTTTTGTCATTATTGTAATCTTTCTGTAACAGTTATTAATAGAATAACATATTCAAAATTCCCTTCGTGTGGTAATTATACCCATGAGATTGTTAGAAATGTCGAATTTTCGGGACTAATAGATCATATAAGGAAAGTATTGGTGAAATGTTATGATTATTTCAAAAAAAGGACCAGTATTGGAGCTTCATACACCTAAAAAATGGGAACAACATAATCTTGATAACATATTAAGAAATATATGGAAGGCGCCTAAAAAGTGGATTCATAAAATGAGAATGGAAAAAAAGATTACCATAAACCATTCTCCTCCTGATTGGAATAGCCCGTTAAAGGCGGGAGACATCATTCAGATTCATTTATTCGTGGATGAACAATATGGCGTCATTCCCCATTATCATCCATTAGAAATATTATATGAAGACAATCATCTATTAGTCGTCAACAAACCGGCCAATATGGATACACATCCCAATGAACCGGGTCAGACAAATACGCTCGCAAATGCCGTCGCTTCTTATTTTCAACAAAACGGGGAGCAAATAAAGGTGCGGCATGTCCACAGATTGGACAGGGATACAACCGGTGCGGTTCTATTTGCCAAAAATGATTTAAGCGGGGCCATATTGGATCGCATGCTCGAAGAACGAAGAATCAAGCGGACTTATTGGGCATTGGCAGATGGTGTACTGAAGGTAAAAAAAGGAACGATCAATAAAGCGATAGGAAAGGACCGTCATCATCCTACCCGCAGAAGAGTCTCCCCAGGCGGCCAACCAGCCGTTACTCATTATAAAGTGTTGAAATCTTTCCCTAAAGCAGAAATAACGCTGGTTGAATGCACGTTGGATACGGGAAGGACACACCAGATCCGGGTCCACCTCAGCGACATGGGATTCCCGCTTTGCGGGGACAAATTATACGGAGGAAGCAGCAGGTTTGCGCGCCAGGCACTTCATGCACGATACTTGGACCTACCGCATCCCCTTTCTGGTGAACCCATCCACTGCACCGCACCTTTTTTGGATGAGCCTCCGATATTTGAAAAGTGGGTTCCAGAGGGAAAGTGATTGTAAGGAAAGAGTGGGGTTTCAATGAATGCATCAGCGCTAAACTTTTACTCGGATATTGTTTATATTTGTTGAATGTCAGATATATTGGTGAAATTGGTTGATATACGGCAAAAAATCGGCTGATATAATTTATTTGCCGAAAAGTCTGATATCCATCTTGAGTCAAAAAGTACATTTTTGAGCATCTAAATTGCTTTTTTATGTAGATTGGTTTAGTCGTTAGGCGTGAAATTTCTCCTTCATTCCATTTGATTAACTAAAAAAGGCTGTCGAACAGTTGTCGACAGCCTTTTAAAATTCTATTTCATTCCGGCTTTAACCCATCCTGCAACTTCAATCGTTCTTCGTGCCTGATGTTTAACCGCTTCTTGAACATCCTCGACCATATTTCCCTCTTGGTCGACAGTCACACTTGTGCCGTATGGATTCCCTCCGGATGCAAATGCCGATTGATCCGTGTATCCTGGAGCTGCAATGATCGCCCCCCAATGCATCATTGTCGTATACAGTGCCAAAATGGTCTGTTCCTGCCCTCCATGGGAATTGCTCGCTGATGACATTCCGCTTACGACTTTATTTGCCAACTTTCCTTGAAACCAAAGTCCTCCGGTTGTATCAAGGAATTGCTTCATCTGGGCTGGGAGATTTCCGAATCGGGTCGGGATACTGAAAATATATGCATCCGCCCATTCCAAATCATCCAGTGCTGCGACAGGAACGTCCCTTGTTTCCTCATAATGCTTTTTCCAAGCAGGATTGCTCTCAATTGCAGCCTGTGGCGCAAGTTCTTCAGCCTTTACAAGTTTCACTTCTGCCCCAGATTCTTTTGCTGCCGCCTCCGCCCATTTCGCCATTTGATAATTGGTGCCGGTTGAACTGTAATAGATGATTGCTAAATTAATATTGGACATATTGACTCTCCTTTATCGATAAATTTTATATTTAACATGGTTTGCCCATGGAGTATTTTACGGCCAAAGCGATCAGCATGAATCGGATATTTTTGTCAGTGTGAAAGGGTTGCTGAATCCCACCTGTTTATCTTTGTAACTTCATCCAAATAATATTGCATCAAGCGAATAGGAACCTGCGCCAGTCAGGGCAATGCCTAAAGCGAGCACAATTAGAATGAGATTGTATTCATATCCATTTTGAGTTGCCCAAAAGCCATTGGCGCCATGAACTTTGACGATTGCCACAATCATCGGAATGATGATGAACATTGCCGCTAGAGGGGTCAATAAGCCTAAGGCAAAGAGCATGCCTCCCACAGCTTCCATCAGGCCCGCCATAGCTGCCATCGATTTACCAGGCTTAATTCCGATGGATTCAAAAAAACCTCCTGTCCCTTCAAGTCCGTGTCCTCCGAACCAGCCAAACAGCTTCTGTGCACCATGCCCGGCAAAGGATAAGCCAACAACTAAACGAATAATCAAAATCCCTAAACTTCCTAAAACTGTCATTGTATTTCCTCCTTTATAATCTTCCCGATTAATTCTTCAAGAAACATCTCAAAAGCTTTTGCTTCAAATTAATATATTATGAATTCGAGATATTTATTCAAAAAAAGAGATGAAACTCTGTAATTAATCTTGAAATAAAATGTTTTTAATTCGAGATAAATTATATAAATTGTTTCTTAGGATGTCAATTGCTTTTCATTCATTTTGATTCCCATTCTCTATCCGAAGGCTTTAAGCGCAGCAGTCTCTCTAATATAAGAAAAAAACCTGCCCCGTAATTAGGGAACAGGCTTTGTCAGTCGAGCATTAAAAATCAAATGTATCTGGATTTGGTCCGAATCTCTCATCGCGGTTCAATTCATTGATTTGCTCCATTTCATTTTGGGACAATTCAAAATCGAATAAATCAGCATTTTCTTTGATGCGATTTTCATGAACCGATTTTGGGATGATGATCGTATCATTTTGCAGATGCCAACGAAGGATCACTTGTGCTGCTGTTTTGTTATGTTTATTGCCAAGTTCTTTCAATACATTCTCACCCAAAAGCTTCCCTTGTCCAAGCGGTGACCAAGCTTCCAGAGCGATTTCTTGTTTCTTGCAGTATTCTTTCAGTGCAGCCTGATTTAAGCGGGGATGGGTTTCCACCTGGTTGACAACCGGCTTTTCATTGCTCTTGGATAGCAGGTCCTCCAAGTGATGTTGATGAAAGTTGCTCACACCGATGGATTTTACAAGTCCATCAGCATATAGCTTTTCCATCGCCCTCCACGTATCATTATATTTTCCTTCAACCGGCCAATGGATCAAATAAAGGTCAAGATAATCCATGTCCAGTCTTTTCAAGCTGGCTTCAAACGCCTTCAGGGTCGTGTCATATCCTTGGTCGCTGTTCCAAACTTTTGATGTGATGAACAAGTCTTCCCTTGGTACCGAAGATTCCTTTACACCGAGGCCCACACTCTCTTCATTTTCATAGACGGCAGCGGTATCGATGGAACGATATCCGGCTGCAATCGCTGATTTCACAGCATTTCTTGCTTCATTTTCATCCTTCATCTGCCAAACACCAAGTCCTACATACGGCATTTTCACACCATTATGTAACGTGATCGTATCTTGTAAGCTTTTAACCATCTTGGAACCTCCTTGTTATTTTAATCATTTCAATTTTACCTTTTCCCTAAATAAAACTCTATTAACTAGTCTTACGATTAAAATTTAATAAGTGTAAAATGAACATATTAGGACACAAAGGAGTGGATGGCCCTTGAACCAACAGCGTTTTTCTGCACTTGCTCATACAAATCACACATTCTGCAACCCCATGAGCACAAATAAAATGAATAAAGTTCTTTCAAAAATCCCATTAAACATGGGTGAACATGTTCTTGATGTGGGAGCCGGCAAATATGAACTATTATTCCAGCTCGCAGAAAAATATGGCGTTGAAGGAACTGGAATTGAAATCTCAAAACCATTCATTAAAGAAGCCAAAAACATGGAACAAAAAAGATCCTCGAACGGTTCCATCCAATACATCGAAATGGAAGCATTGGAATTCATGAAAATAAATCAGGCTGAGTACTCTCTATCCATATGCTTGGGAGCGAGCCATGCCTTGGTTGATTATCCAACAGCATTGAAGCATCTAAAAGCGCACACAAAACATAAAGGCTATATCCTTATCGGGGAAGGCTATTGGAAGAAGAAACCAGAACTTGCTTACCTGGAAGCATTGGGTGGAGCGATGGAGGATGAAATGCTGACACACGCAGGGAATGTCGCTGCAGCCGAGGAATTGGGACTGATCCCGCTATGGTCCGTCACAGCAAATGAAGATGAATGGGATGACTACGAATGGCTGTATTCCTCTTCGATTGAAAAATATTTTATGGAGCATCCTGATGATCCTGATGCTGAAGCGTTTTTGGCAAAAATCCGCTCATGGAGAAGGACCTATCTTCATTGGGGGAGAGACACGCTTGGATTCGGGCTGTACTTATTTCAAAATCAAAAATAACAATAAAATATGTTTTTTTTCTATTGCACCACTGTTGATTTCCGCGCAAGACTTCGCTTTCCGCGTGCCTCACAGGAAGTGAGTTCGTTCGAGGTTGGCACCGGACGTGCCGAACTTAATCGAACATCCGCCTATTGCCTGTGGGGTCTCACCTGTTCCACTTTTCCAGCCGGAGTCTACGACTTGCGCTCCAATCAACTGCTTGAAACAGCTTGAAAATCAACATTAGGCTTTAACATAGCCTTTAGGAAAAAACCAAAATTAATATGAGGAGAGCAATATTCTCTCTCCTCACTAAATGCTTGGCTACAAATCAAGCAGAAAATCTTCCTGTTTATCCCCAAAGAATATGAGTCTATGAAGAGGTCGCGTCATGACGACATACAGAAGTTTGATATCCAATTCATTCGACCGGTCATACGATTCATCCAAAGACACAGCGATGACGGCATCAAACTCCAGCCCCTTCGCCAAATACGATGGGACGATGACTACTTTATCCTTTGGAATGGTCTCTTGCTCCTGCAATAACTTGACCTCTCCTGGATATTGTTTTTCAAATCCCGCGATGACCTTTTTACAGTCCTTCATCGTTTTGCAGATGATGGCAAAGGTTTTAAATTCCTCATTTCTGAGTCCCTGTACTTTTTCATACAGCTGGGTGATAAATTCCTTATCCGCTTTCCTTTTGTGAAACGATGGTTTTTCCCCATGACGCACCACAGGGGTCACCTCTGGGAAATAGTAAGGGAGCATGGCTAAAAGTTTATTTGCTTCTTTCATGATTTCGATGGTGGTACGATAGCTCTTTTGCAGTTCTGTATAAGTAGCTCTTGGAAAAATGCCCTCTTTGATCGATTCCCATGAGGAAATCCCCCTGTAGGAGTGAATGCCCTGGGCCAAATCACCGACAAGCGTGAACATATCTGTATCCAGCGCTTTTTTCAATGACTGCAGCTGCATGAAGCTGTAATCCTGGGCTTCATCAATGACAATGTTTTTCGCCTTATGAGTTTTATCGATGCCAAACAAGAAAGTTTGCAGATACAACAGCAGAGCAAGATCTTCCATTTCATATACACCCTTTGCCAGCTGTCCGCTCGTATATCGGCCGAGTTCCCTTGCATCCTCCAGGGACATTTCACCTTCTGAGTAATGAACCAGCCTTTCCGGTGATGAAAACAACTCTTTATAGTATTGAAGGAGCTTTTTTTTCTCAAATGGCTTCATATAAGCAGATACTGCAGTCCGAATGCTTTTTTTCAATTCGATGATACGCTCAGCCTTCTTATCCAAAGCAAGCGAAACGTATTGCTTTCGTTTTTCAGGATCTTTCGTTTGATAAAGTGCACGGTCGATTTTGTCATCATAAAAAGCTTCGACCCGCTCCATCATAACTTTTTTATTGGAGCGCACCTGCTCTTGGAGCACTTGCCGAAGTTTATCTATTCGTTTATATAGTGGAAGATAAAAATATTCATTCCGCAGCAACTTTATATATCTTTTTTTGGAATATAGACGATACTTATCCACTACAAAATCCTCTTGTGGATGGAAACGCTGAAAAATTTCATCGATATATTTTTTTAGGATTTTTTGAAAGATCGGGGCACCTTTCAACCCTGAATAATAGGCATTTTTTGCCGTTTTCTCATCTGGGTGTTCCACTAAACGAACGAGCTTATCATCCTCTTTCAACTTTAATTTTTTCCCAATGCACGTCATGACATAATCCGAGAAGGTCGTTTGCCGGACTTTTTCGACGCCCAGTTCAGGAAGTGCTTCCGAAATGTAATCTATGAAAAGCTTACTCGGAGCCAAAATCATCAACTGCCTTGGATCGAAATAGTCTTTATAGTTATAAATGAAATAAGAGATTCTGTGGAGAGCAATCGTTGTCTTACCGCTTCCGGCCGCTCCCTGTACGATGATCGGCTTGTTAAGGTCGGCCCGGATGATTTTGTTTTGTTCTTCCTGGATGGTGGATATGATTTCTGTTAACCGGTTGCTTGAGCTTTTGGCGAGGGACTCTTGAAGCAGCTCATCTGTAGTCGTTAAGTCAATATCGCGGATTTCATCAAGTTTTCCTTCTTCGATCATGAATTGGCGCTTCAGTGATAAATCGCCAAGGTATGTTTCCCCTTCCGCTTCATAGGAAACTTCCCCAATTCTACCTTCATAGTATAGATTGGCAATCGGCGAACGCCAATCGACGATGATCTGTTCCTGGTTTTCCCGCTGGTAAAGGGATGTTTTCCCGATGTAGAGGCGTTCAGGTTCTTCCGTATCCTCTCCTTGAAAATCAATCCGTGCGAAATATGGCTTTTTCTTAGCAAGAATCAAGCTCTCCAACTCTTCCTTTGACATTTCAAAAAAGCTGGCATTCGTTAATATGTCAGTATACGCTGCACTGGATTCCAGCCAATCGACATCTCCGAAGGCCTCTTGGATATTTGCTTTGAATTGATCCTTGCTTGTGGAGGAAGTCTTGATGACAACATCAATGTATCTTGTCGTGAAGTCCAATCTGTTTTGTTCATGATGAAAATCAGGATGCTGTGGAGTTTGTGATGTCATATGTTTCTCCTTTCATTGATATTTCAGCCGCATTGGAGAAAGCTAGACGTATGTAGGCGTGTGTGAAGTAAGCAGAAGATTATATTATCAGAAAAATACCAATAATTCAACATGCTCTTTTCAATACAAATAATTTTATCTTTCTCTTTCGGTTTCGATACAATATTTCTATATTCTATAGAAGGAAGTGAGTTGCATGAAAATAACGGTTTTAAGCGGAAGCGCACGCCATAATGGCAACACGGAGTACTTGGCAAAGACGGCAGTTGAAAAGCATGCCCACACGCTTTTCAAGCTTAAAGATTACAAAATCCTGCCGATTGACGATATGAGGCATGATCCCAAGGGGTTTGCACCTGTAGAAGATGATTATGAAGCCATTATAGAACAAGTCCTTGAATCTGATATTCTCATTTTTGCCACTCCGATTTACTGGTATGGCATGTCCGGGCAAATGAAGAACTTCATCGATCGCTGGTCGCAAAGCCTGCGTGATCCCATGTTGAACTTCAAGGAACATATGTCAAAGAAAAAGGCATATGTCATTATTTGCGGAGGCGATCAAGCCAAAATAAAAGGACTCCCGTTAATTATGCAATTTAAACACATTTTTGAGTTTATGGGGATGGAGTTTGGGGGTTACATAATAGGAGAGGCAAATGCACCAAATGATATTTTGAACAATGAATTTGCATTAGAAAGTGCACGAAGACTGCTTTCTTAAGAAGCAATCATTTTTAGCCAAAATTTACATTTAGATTATTTTTTCGACAATATCTTTCAAATTCTCTAAAAAAAAGTTAGAATAGTAACGTTTGAATAAACAACTTGGATGAATTTAAAATTGATGGAGGGGTAAATACCATGGCTTTATTGAGCAAGAAAGATAAGTTTTCTGTCTTATTGGGAAACGTTTCTACAAATTTACTAGAAGCAGCAAATTATTACACAGATTTTAAAATTAAAAATGTAAGTGATTTAAAGGTGTTTTCCGAAAAAATGAAGGAATATGAAACAAAAGGCGACAATTATGTCCACGACATGATCCTTGAATTGAACCATGCCTTCATTACACCGATCGAGCGCGAGGATTTGCTTGCATTGACTATGACAATGGATGATGTACTAGATGGTCTTGAGCACAATGCAGCACTTTTCGAAATGTATTCCATCACCCAGGCTGATGATTACATGATCAAGTTTGTCGATGCCATTCAGAAATGCGCAATCGAAATTGAAAAAGCAATCGACCTTCTTTCTACAAAGAAATTGAAAAAAATCCGCGAGCATGCTATCAAAATTAAAGAACACGAATCTACATGTGACAGCGTTCTTCGCCAATCCATCAAAAACTTATTTGCGACGGAAAAAGATCCGATTCAGCTTATCAAAGTAAAAGAAATATATGAAAACCTTGAAGAAATCGCCGATGATTGCCAGAACGTGGCAAATACTTTAGAATCCATCGTTATGAAGAATGCGTAAGGGGTTTTAAATTATGGATACTTTATTCATCGTAACGATTCTAATTGTAATTGGTGCATTAATTTTTGATTTCATCAATGGCTTTCACGACACAGCAAATGCCATTGCAACGTCTGTTTCAACGAAAGCCCTGAAGCCAAGACATGCCATTTTACTGGCTGCAGTCATGAATTTCCTTGGGGCCTTGACGTTTACAGGTGTGGCAAAGACGATCACGAAGGATATTGTCGATCCCTTTACTTTGCACAATGGCTCGATCGTCATTCTAGCTGCATTAATTTCGGCAATCGCCTGGAACTTGATTACTTGGTATTATGGAATTCCCAGCAGTTCCTCACATGCCATCATCGGTTCGATTGCAGGTGCTGCCATTGCTGCAGCAGGATTCTCTTCCCTGAATTATGGAGGATTCCTTAAAATTCTTGAAGCTTTGATTATTTCACCTATCCTTGCATTTATTGTCGGTTTTATCATATACAGCATTTTCAAGGTTGTCTTTAAAAATCACAACCTTGCGAAAACAAACAAGCGTTTCAGAATTTATCAAATCGCGACAGCTGCCATCCAATCGTATTCCCATGGAACGAATGATGCGCAAAAGGCGATGGGGATCATTACGTTGGCGTTGATCTCCAATAATTACATCACCACAACGGACATTCCGTTTTGGGTCCAGCTATCCTGTGCGATCGCCATGGGGGTAGGAACATCCGTAGGCGGCTGGAAAATCATCAAAACCGTCGGGGGCGGCATCATGAAGCTTCGCCCTGTAAACGGTGTTGCTGCAGACTTATCTTCTGCATTGATCATTTTCGGCGCAACGTATATCCATTTGCCGGTCAGTTCAACCCACGTCATTTCTTCCGCCATCCTTGGCGTAGGTACATCACACCGGGTGAAAGGCGTCAAGTGGAATACAGCACAGCGCATCGTCATCACATGGTTCATCACACTGCCAATCGCAGCCATGCTGGCGGCGGTCGTCTATTTTATCTTAAATGCAATTTTTTAATAAAAGGCTCTTTTCTCAAAGATTGTTGTTATTAACAGTTTTTCCTTAAAATTACTCATCCTATGAAGTTGATTGGAGCGCAAGGTGCGAAACTCCTGCAGCGGAAATCAACCATACGCAGCCTTTAATGAATAGCAACAAACCTTACGAAAAGAGCGTAATAAAAAACGCATGTCCATTATTTTTTGGACATGCGTTTTTTGATCAACGGACGTACTTTATTCAATTTTCTTGCGCGTATGATAAAGGTAGGAGCAGGTCCGTTTTGCTTATTCCCCTCTTGATCTTCATTTGGAGGGTGCTGGCCTTTTAATAAGTCCCTGATTTCTGTGAGTAATTCATTGGTGGTTTTTGAAGACAAATGGTATTTCTCATGCTTCCCTTTCAAGCGCATCAGCAATTTGATAAAAAGGAAAATAGAATAGGAAATGAGGATAAAATCCACTGCCGACTGAATAAATGCCCCATATTTCAAGGTGACTCTTCCAACGGTAACGGTTAAAGAGGTTAGATTGATTCCACCGATGACCATCCCCGCAACAGGCATCATCAAGTCATTGACCAATGATTCTACAATATGACCAAAGGCAGCACCGATGATCACAGCAATGGCAAGATCAAAGACGTTTCCCTTCAAAGCAAATTCTTTAAATTCCTTCCACATGAAGACAGCCCCTTTTGAACAGCCTATGCAGATGAAATCTTAATCATGACCTTTAAGTTCTGAGCAGAAAACCTGCCTCCAATATCCCGTCAAAATAAATAATTTCGCAGCAGTGCAAAAAGCAAAAACACGGCAACTATGACCATCACGATCACCAATATTTTTTCTTCCTTGTTCCCCTGCATCTTATGAACCTGCCTTTCATCACGAATTCTTCTGCAATCACTCACTTACACCGTTCCACGCTTAACAATCAGAGCATCCAATTCTTCATGAATGATTGTGTTTCCTTTCGTATTTTCGATAAACAACTCAAAAGACCTTTTTCCAAGTTTCCTGACAGGTATATCAATCGAAGTGAGATTGATGATTTCCGCTATAGGATGATTATCAGAGCTAAGGATTGCCAAGTCCCCGGGCACCTCTATGCCCTTCAATCTTGCCTCCGACACGATGCCAGCGGCAACTTGATCACTCGTGACAATGAGTGCAGAGGGACGCTCTTGCAGCTGCTGCCACTTATGAAAGATTTCCTTCCCATCCTTCATCGTATAGCAATCCGTAAAGATCCATTCCTCCCTGCCTTTTACTTGCAGCATCTCACATTCCGTGAAATATGCCTTGATCCGTTCTTGGCTGTTTGTTCCAAACCTTCGATGAATGCAGACTCCAATGGAGTCATACCCATGATCTTTCAGCATCCTGATTCCCTTTTTAAATACATCGTAATGATCGATATAAACAGTGGATACTTGAGGATCGTCTATCCTTTCACAAATAATAATGTGCCCTTCTTCTTCAAATGAGGAAATAATGTCCCACTCATTCGCTCGGGAAGCAATGATCAATCCATCCACCTGTCGGCTTTTTAATTTCTGCAGCGCTTCAATCTCAATCGATTTTTGATAGTTCGTTTGAAAAACTTGAAGGCTTGTCCCGTATTTCAAGGCTTCTTCTGCAATTCCATGCAGCCACTCCCCGTAATATGGAAGATTCAAAAAAGGAAGGACAACCCCGACGGAATTCGTCTTTCCATTTGATAAATGGACAGCATTCACATTTTTTGTATAATTTAATCTTTCTACTGCCGCCCATACTGCCTGCCTTTTTTCAACCGAAACATACGGATGGTGGTTTAAAACCCTTGAGGCTGTTGTGACTGAGACCCCGGCTTCCTTAGCTATTTCTCGAATATTACCCATGCTATCACCTTATTATATTGGCTGATTTTTTTAAAAAATATGGTTGCTATGAAACGCGTTTCATAGCTTATATTGGTTTCAAATTAGGAGGTGCTGACCAAATGATGGGAATTTTGATTTTTTTACTATTGTGCTCTGCCATTGTCCTTGGAGCCTATGGTGCCCTTAGCGAAAGAAAGAGCTTGAACGATGACGACCCCAAAGATCCATTTGACCATATCTTCAAGCAGCCTGATTGATCTATTTTAGTGTCAGGCACCATGGTGCCTGGCACTGCATCTTTTTCCCCTCCATTATATCCCTCTTATTTTTGAAAAGATATTAAAAATCTGTGTTATTTGTTTATGCATATCTCATACTAAGATAGTTGACATCGTAAAATAATCTCTTTATAGTATATAACGTATTACACTTACAAAAAGTAACCAAGTGACAAACTATAACAAATATTAACAATATTACCATCAGGAGGTAACTTCATGTCCAACTTTTTTGAGATTATTGAAGAAAGAAAAGCTACAAAAATTTATGATCCTAATGTAGAAATTCCCCGTGAGGATTTAGTTGAAATTTTGGAGTTGGCTGGAAAAGCGCCATCCGCATGGAATCTGCAACATTGGAATTTCATGGTATTTGACAAAAAAGAAGTTCAGCAAAAGCTGCTTCCTATTGCGTACAACCAGCAGCAGGTCCTTGATTCATCCGCTGTAGTAGCTGTTTTGGGAGATTTGGAAGCAAATAAAAATGTTGATCCCGTCTTTGATCCAGCAGTCGAATCTGGTGCTATGACATCAGAAATCAAGGAAGTATTGAATGGTCAAATCCAAGGAGCTTATCAGAATGAACAATATGCACGGGATGCAGCATTCAGTAATGCATCATTGGCAGCTATGCAATTAATGCTCGCCGCAAAGGCTAAAGGCTGGGACACTTGTGCAATCGGAGGATTCAATCCACAGCAGCTTGTCGAGCAATTCAATATCTCCTCACGATATATTCCGGTTATGTTGATTTCAGTAGGCAAACCGCTTCAAGAAGCACGAAAATCAGACCGCTTAAATATAAAAGATTTAGTTAAGTGGGCTGACTAAAATAAAGGATGCCCCGTGCAAAAATAGCTGCACGGGGCATTTTTGATCTAAATATTCCAAAATGCTTTTGTCACTTCCCTGATCACTTTCGGAAGGACGTTGAATGTATATGGTTTATATACTCTTTCTGTCCATTTGTGGCCATCTTGTCCATATACGCCGATATTGATGGAGGGGATGTTCAGTTTCCGGATCCTATCGATCGGCAATGGGTAAAGTTTATCCATCAATGGAATGTTTTTCGTTAAATATTCAATATCCTCATCGGTTTCATGGAGAGAAAGAAAGCTGCCGTCCGCTAAATAGGGGAAAAACCGTCTGATTTCAAATTCTTCCCCGGTTGCTGCACTGATTTCATCCAAACTGGATTCCAAAGCCGCTTTTGTTTTTGTGCCATATTGATTTTCGACGTTCAAATAGTTATGTGGTAAAAATGGCGGGGCAAAGAACACTACGACCCTCGGAGTTTTATCGGTATCAAGCTGCTGAAGCCCCTCCACCAGTTTGAACACTTGCTCCCTTGTTTCAAGGTCTGCATTTTCAGCCAGTACTCTTTCCATAACCTTGTCAGGCTCTCTCCCTTCAGACTTAAGCTTTTCAATCAACTGATACAGTGTGACGACCTCTATCTTCCAAGAAAGATTCCTCTTTGGGTAATGGTGGAGCATGCGAAACTGTTCGTTGCGTTCCATCAACAGCTGTTCATAGTCCTCACAAACCGCAGAAGCAATATGGACCATTTCATTCAATACATCCTTTGCCGTCCGCTCATACATAAAATAATTGAAATAAATCCGGCTGCTGACTGGCGTCTGGACATTATAATGATATTTATCATCCTTTTGATAAAGGCATGAAGGCGGCAAAACAAACTCCCCGCTTATCTTCTCCATCAAAAAAATATTTTGATTGATCCTGCGATTCAGCTCTGAGGTGATATAGGTTGGATCGATTGCCGTCAAACCATCACCGACATGTGCTTCACGGCCGAATGCGTAAAAGCACGGAAGCACCTTCCCAGCGGCGCCGGTATAAATATATCGTTTGCAATCTCCTTCAAAAAGAGGAGAAATAAAGTCATTATTGATCGCTGCCACAATATGAGCATCATCCTTTTCCTCCAGCCTTTCCAACTCCTCCAATGCAGCAATCATTCCAGCATGCTGACTCTCTTCATCTGCATTGAATAAAAGTAGGATGCTGCCTTCCAGTTCATCAGGATGATCCATATAATAAAGCGCATTGGCCATATGAACGGCGATGCCGCTCTGCATATCCAACGCCCCCCTGCCAAACAGCCATTTTCCTGATTCTGCATCCAAACGAACCTTCTCCTCACCTTCATATTGGCAAAAAAATCGCTCTAAATAATCAGGATCATGCGCTTTATCCTGAAGGCTTCCAAAGTCCTCAGTGGAAACCGTGTCAAAATGAGCATGATATAAAACAGTCCGGTTTGATTTTCCTTTAATGAATGCAAATATATTTTTCCTGCCTATTGGGTCATGATCTATGTTTTGTTCCCATAAAAAATCAGGATTTTGCTGATAATAAGGGAACGACTTTAAAATATTTTTGATTTGGATGGATTTTGTAACTTCTCCCTCTGTACCGTTGTAGCTTTTGTGCGCGATTAACGATCTTGTCAGCAGTTCTGCCTGATCTTGCAAGGTTAATTTCCTCAATTGTGAGTACACCTTAACCACGCTCCTTTTCTCTTTTTACTCATCTTATCCTACTAAAATTCATATTGGAAGGGGTTTCATTGAAAAGAGCTGTTCCTGGAAATAGGCGCCTTATTGTGGATAAAATGGACAGTTTTCATAAATCACTTGCATATGCAGAAAAGAACGAATAATATATGATATGTAATAAAATAATGTTCGTGTTTCGGAGGGTTTACTTCATGTTTAATTTAAAAGAAAATGGGACATCGGTTAAAACTGAATTAACAGCAGGCTTAACGACTTTTTTAACGATGGTTTATATAGTGATCGTGAATCCTGTCATTTTGTCGGATGCAGGGGTTCCTTTCAATCAAGTATTTACAGCCACAATCATTGCAACAGTTATCGGGACGCTTTGGATGGCATTAGCCGCAAATTACCCGATTGCCATCGCGCCGGGAATGGGACTGAATGCATACTTTGCTTATTCCGTCGTCGGAAATCAAACCAATATTTCTTATCAAGTAGCATTTTCAGCAGTCTTCGTCGCAGGTCTCATTTTTGTCCTGCTATCTTTGACGCCATTCAGGAAAAAGCTTATTGAAGCGATACCGGATAATCTCAAATATGGAATCACATCTGGAATCGGTCTGTTCATTGCTTTTATCGGGCTGCGTTTGACACATATCATCGTTGCGCACCCTACCAATTTAGTTGCACTTGGCGACCTTCGTGCACCATCCGCACTGCTTGCACTGATCGGATTGGCGATTACGCTGATTTTGATGGTATTGAATGTCAATGGAGCGTTATTCATCGGAATGATCGCAACGGGAATTATTGCTTATTTTACAGGCCAATTGGATTTTAAAGAAGGATTTGTATCGACACCCTCCCTTCCACAAGGGATCATGATCAATCCGCTGCATGCCATCGGCGATGTGTTTCAATATGGGTTATTTGCAGTCGTTTTCTCATTCTTACTCGTGACGATTTTTGATACGACCGGCACCATGATCGGGGTTGCCCAGCAAGCAGGCTTGATGAAAGGAAAATCAATGCCTCGTGCCCGTCAAGCTCTCTTGGCTGATTCCATCGCGACTACTGTCGGAGCCATTTTTGGAACAAGCCCAACGAGTGCCTATATCGAATCTTCCAGTGGGGTTGCCGCTGGTGGACGAACTGGTCTAACTGCTTTGACAGTAGCGATTCTCTTTGTTTTATCGGCATTTTTCGGTCCACTCGTCAGTGCGGTTTCCGGCTTATCGGCGATTACGGCACCAGCATTGATCATCGTTGGAAGTTTGATGATGGGAAGCATCGCAAAAATCAGCTGGAACGAACTTGACGAAGCATTCCCGGCATTTTTGGTCATCATCAGCATGCCGCTTACTTCCAGCATCGCGACCGGAATCGCTCTTGGATTCATTTCCTACCCGATTTTAAAAATCGTCAAAGGTAAATGGAAACAAGTCCATCCACTCGTTTATCTATTTGCTGTACTGTTCTTTTATCAACTCGCTTTTCTACAGCATTAATTTGTATTTGCCCCGCAAGCAAGCTTGCGGGGTTTTTATATGGTTCGGGCATATTTAGATGAGCAGGATCTGATAGCATTACGGACTTTTGTCTGTGGTGGAAGCCATTTTTTTGCGCCTTTGCTACCGGTTTGCTATCCCTGCCTTGAAATTGGCGCTATTCCAGCTTTTTTGCTACCGTTTCGTTTCTCCTCCTTTCCCCTCCAAAATGGGGACATTTCCCTCTACTTCAACGTTGTCTGCTAATAAATCCACTCCTTTCTGGATGTATGAGTACCTCACTCATCGCATGAACTTCACCTAATACCGGATCGCCAGATAAAGTTTTCATTTGGTCAAGTATCTAGTAAAGTAAACATATGAATACATCGGAATGGGGGATTTTCAATGAGCAAGAAAAGAAATATCGTCCTATACATTGCAGCAAGTTTGGATGGCTACATCGCGCGAGAGGACGATTCATTGGATTGGCTCTTTAAGGTCGAGGGTGAAGGGGATAATGGATACTCAGATTTTTACGGGAGCGTGGATTCCATCTTAATCGGAAGAAAGACTTATGACTGGGTGATGGAGCATGAAAAAGGAAATTTCCCATATAAGGATAAGGATTGTTATGTATTTTCCAATACTGAATCTGATGATCATGAATATGTTAAATTCATCAATGGGGACATTGCAGCTTTTTCAAAACAATTAAAAAATCAACCAGGAAATAATATTTGGCTGGTCGGCGGTGGGGGAGTCATCCATTCCTTCATGAAAGAAAAATTAATAGATGAAATTAGATTGACTGTTGCTCCCACCATAATCGGGAAAGGAATCCCGCTTTTTTCAAAGGGAGATTTCGAATTCGAGCTGGAATTAATCGATATTAAGCGCTTCAATCAGTTTGTGGAACTGAATTATGTCGTGAAAAAGTAAATAGCCTGCATACTCGGCAGGCTATTTCATTCACACATTCTGCATAGTTTTAGATTTCTTTTTGGCCTTGGGTGCTTGATGAATGGCCAGACCGAATGCGTCCTCACATGCTTCGAGCAAGCTTTCAGACAGGCTTGGGTGGGCATAGCTCGGAAAAAGGAGGTCCTCATCCCTTGCTACAAGCTCCATTCCGAGGACACCGGTTTGAATCAATTCAACAGCTCCCTCTCCAATAATATGGATCCCCAATAGCCGATCTGATCCTTCTTCAAAGAGGACCTTGACAAGCCCGTCCTTTCGTTCCATGAGTGATGCATATCCGTTGCCACCTAATGCATATACCCCTGAACGAAATGATATTCCCTCCTCTTTTGCCTCTTCTTCCGTGTATCCGACTGACGCAATCGGCGGCTGCGAATGGATGATTCTTGGCATATAGGTAAAATCGGCTTCGGCAGGCTTCCCTTGAATAATATCAATAATCACTTTTGCCTGCTTGATGGCTTTCACAGCGGAAAACGGACCGCCTGTCACATCCCCTGCAGCAAAGATGTGGGAGACACTTGTTTTTCCAGACTGATCGACCCGCACAAAACCGAGTTCATCCATTTCAACCCCGATTCTGTCAATGCCTAACGTCCCAGTATTCCCATGAAAAATGGGGTCCTGATAAACCATGGAAGCTGGGAGTTCGCACATCTCCCCTTTTTTGTCGATAAAATTACATCTTCCACTGTCGCAAACGATTTTCTCCACGGAGTTATAATAGTTGATTTTTGCTTTTTTCATTTGCCTGAGCAATTCTTTTTCAATTGAGGCATCCAGTCCGAAGCCGTTTTGCTCATTTACAACAGAAACTTTGCTCCCGAATGCTGCGTACGCAAATGCGGCCTCAAGGACGATATAGCTGCTGCCGATCAATACGAGATGCGCAGGCAATTCCCTGACATGGAATAACTCATTAACATTTATATTCCATCCGTTCTTTTCACTCATTGCCCCCGTTGCAATAATCGCATCTTGAAATTGATAGATATCAAAATGGTGGTTCGTTTCCACACCGATCCTGTCCTCTGAAAGAAACGCTGCCTCCCCATAAACCACTTCGATTTTATTCGCTTTACAGAGAGCTTCTACTCCTTTTCTTAGCTGATCGATTTTATCACTTTGATACTTCGTGAACCGATTAAAATCAAAAGTATGATCCTCTATGTTCAGCCCAATGCTTTTAAGGTGGTGAAGCTGCTTCAGCTGTTTTCCCGCTTCGGTGGCTGCCTTGGAAGGAATGCACCCTTTATTGAGGCAGACGCCGCCGAGTTCTTCCTTTTCAATGAGCAGTACTTCCTTTCCGTTTTGCGCAGCCCGAATCGCCGCTGAATAGCCAGCTGGCCCCCCGCCGATGATCACGATATCCTTTTCTTGGGCGATTTCTCCAACAACCATGTTTACACCATCTCCAATAGCATTTTTGCCGGATTTTCGATTAACTCAATAAACTGGTTCGTGAATCTTACTGCCGCGACACCGTCTGCAACCCGGTGATCGAATGACATCGACACGTTCATCATGGAGCGGATGACGATTTGATCATCGACGACGGCCGGCCGTTTCTTAGTTTTATGGAATGCCATCAACCCAGCTTCCGGGTGATTGATGATCGGTGTCGCACCAGTGCTTCCAAGAGGACCGACATTGCTGATCGTGAAAGTTCCCCCAGTCAGTTCCTTATGGGATAATTCATTCTGTTGAGCTTTGCTGATCAATTCCTTCATCTCTTTCTGGATTTCGCTTATGCTTTTCTTTTCGACATGATGGATGACCGGAACGATCAATCCTTCTTCTGTATCTACCGCAATGCCGATATTGAATTCTTTCTTCAATTGAATGACTTCGTTTTCCTCATCCAGCACTGAGTTAAATATAGGATGGGCTCTCAATGAAAGCTGGATGGCTTTGATGAAAAAGGATGCAACTGAAATCTTTTCCCCGTCATCCTTTAAGGTTTGAATCAAAGCCAGCAGCTCGGTCATGTCTACTTCATCAAAGTGGCTTACATGCGGAATGGTGAATAGAGACTGGGTCATTTTCTTGGCGATCTGTTTCCTTCTTCCCTTGAATGGTATGGTTTCCCTATTTTCACTTTCGCACACAGGGGCATCTTGCATTATAGCTTTTTCCGAAGGAGAGGCAGGTTCATTTACAAACCGATAAACATCTTCATCGGTGACCCTGCCAGCGGGGCCGGACCCAGTGATTTCCTCGATATCGATTCCCAGATCGCGAGCGATTTTTCTTGTATAGGGAGCGGCTAGGATATTCCGTTTTGATCCCTTTTTGGAAACAAAAGAGATTTGCCTTGTACCTTCGCTTGTTTCTTTCTGCGGTTTATCGACTGTCTTTAATTTCTGTTGTTTTCCGTCTTCAATGATCAGCAGCGTTGTGCCGACCTCGACTGTATTGCCTGTTTGGATCAGTATCTCTTTGACGACACCTGTTGCCGGAGAAGGAAGCTCTGCCGTCATTTTATCCGTTTGTACTTCAACAAGGGGCTGATCGCTTTTTACTTGGTCCCCGACTTTTACAAAATAATGAAGGACTTCTCCTTCGGTCATTCCTTCTCCAATATCATGAAGCTTTAATTCAACCATTCTTCACACCTCCTCCTTTAAAATGTCCAAACTTTGTTGATGGCTTTTTTGATTCGATCCACCGTCGGGATATAATGATCCTCCAATGCTGAGAATGGTACAGGCACATCGAACCCTGTGACTCTCTCGATCGGAGCTTTTAATGACAAAAAGGAAGTATCATTGACCAATGAAATAAGATCTGTTCCGACCCCTCCGGTAGAATGGGCTTCGTGGACAATTACGACCCTCCCCGTTTTCTGGACGGATTCGCTGATCGTTTTCTTGTCTAGTGGGTATAGCGTCCTGATATCTATGACCTCGCAGTGGATATCCTGTTTTTTATACTCCTCTGCTGCTTTTTCGGCAAGCATGACCATCGCTCCCCATGCCAGGATCGTGATATCCTCGCCTTCTTTAAGCACGTTCGCCTTCCCGATATCGACTGTGTATTTTCCAGAAGGGACTCCGCCTTTCGTGGATCGGTAGCATCTCATCGACTCCATGAATAGGACCGGATCGGGATCTTCAATGCTTGCAATCAGCAATCCTTTTGCATCATATGGATTGGATGGACAGACGACCTTGATTCCCGGCATATGAGTAAACAGCGCCTCCACACTGTCAGAATGAATTTCAGGGGCCCTTATCCCAGCACCATATGGAGCGCGGATGACCATAGGAACGTGGTATTTTCCGAGGGTCCTCATTCTGATTCTTGTGGCATGTGTCATGATTTGTTCGAAAGCGGGATAGATAAAGCCGAGGAATTGCATTTCAACAACCGGCAGGAAGCCGTTCAGCGCCAACCCGATTCCCGTCCCGATAATGCCGGATTCGCTTAATGGAGTATCAATGACACGCTGTTCGCCAAATTCCTCAATCAATCCTTCCGTCGCCCTGAATACTCCTCCGTTTTGTCCGACATCCTCGCCCATGACAATTACTTCCTTATGCTCGCTCATCATTGTCCTTAAACCGTCAGTTACCGCTTGCACCAATGATAGCTTTTGTACATTTGCTACAGCTGTCTTCATGCATCCTCACCTCTCATTTGCTGAAGATATTCTTCTTTTTGCTGCTGGATGGTCCACGTCGGACTCGCAAAGACATGGTCGAATATATCTTCCACTTTCGGCTTTGGAAATGCCTCCATTTCCTCCACCGCTTCTTCGATGACCGCCGATGCATTTGCCTGCATTTCAGCAGCCCATTCGTCATCCCAGTAACCTTGATTTTTCAGATAGCGTTCAACCCGCAGCAATGGATCGATCTGTTCCCTTTTTTGGATGCTTTCATCTTGATTGCGATATTTGGTCGGATCGTCAGCCGTCGTATGTGCCCCAAATCTCCAGGTCACGGCTTCAATCAGCGTAGGCCCCTCTCCATTCCTTGCTCGTTCCAATGCTTTCTGCGTTTCGAAATAGACAGCGAAAACATCGCTGCCATCCACTCGGACACCCGGGATTCCGTAAGCAACCGACTTTTGAGCGATTGTTTCAGAATTCATTTGCTTGCTGATGTGTACCGAAATGGCATATTGATTGTTTTGATTGAAAAAGACAACCGGTGCTTTAAATACGCTTGCAAAGTTCAATCCTTCGTGGAAGTCCCCCTCTGATGTTGCACCATCTCCGAAATACACGATTGAGGCATTATCCGTTCCCTTCCATTTTTCCGCCAATGCTGCACCTGTGGCATGCGGAAGCTGTGTTGCGATAGGGACAGCTGGAGGAAAAATGTGCTTGCCTTCAGGAGCGACACAACCTTCTACTCTGCCATTCCAATATAAAAAGACACGTGGAATGGAATGGCCGAAGGTAATACTCGCAGCATGATCACGGTAGGTCGGGAAAAGCCAATCGCCTTCCTTCAGAGCAGATGCACTTCCAACCTGCGCCCCTTCCTGCCCTTCAAAAGGGGCATAAGTCCCAAGTCTTCCTTGCCGTTGAAGGCTGATCGCCTTGCGGTCGAACGTTCTGACAAGAAGGAGTTTCTCATACATCTCTTTTGCCAGTTTTTCATTAATTCGAGCCGCCCCTTCTTCATTCCGGACGTTTCCGTTTTCGTCAATATAGCAAATCGTTTCAAATGTCTCCATCATTGTTTCATCCTTTCCATTTGGGAATTAACTGCGAATGCTCCATTTTGGACGTTTGTGATGGGAGAAAAAGCTGCTTCTCTTTCTTCTCGATTCAATTCGTTTTTCGCAGAACACGTTGGCAGCATGGGCGGTGGATACTCCTTCATTTTCGGAATGCAAATAGATTTCAAGCAATGAATCGTAAATCGCCTTCGTTTTATTCAACACCCGATTCTTATTGGGACCATAAAGCTCATCTGCGACCTGAATCAGTCCTCCGGCATTGACAATATAGTCAGGTGCATAGAGAATGCCCCTGTGATTTAATTGCTCGCCTTGTTCTTCACTAAGGAGCTGGTTATTAGCGGAGCCAACGATGGCTTTCACATTGAGCAGATCAATCGATTCATCATTGATGACTCCACCAAGGGCGCAAGGGACAAACACATCGGCTTCGACGCCGAGAATATCCTGCCCCGCCACGACTTTGATCGATTCATTGCCAATTTCCCTTCCCTTTGAAAGCAGATTCTCAATCGCTTTTGGATTAATATCTGTAACATATAGAGATGCTCCTTGCTCCAACAGTTTTTCAGCCACTTTAAAGCCCACTTTGCCCAATCCTTGGATCGCATACGTTTTTTCTCCCAGGTCCGATGTCCCGAAAACGACTTGGTTGGTTGCTTGGATTCCATATATGACCCCGAGGGCAGTGGGTACGGATGAATCACCGCTTCCGCCATACTCCTCAGGTACGCCGACAATGCAATTTGTTTCTTTTAATGCATGCACAAAGTCATCCGGAGTCGTCCCCATATCAGTGCCGGTATAGAATCTGCCATTCAAAGATTCGACGAATTGTCCGAAAGCCCGAAAAAGCTCCGGTGTTTTGTCCTTTAATGGGTCACCGATAATGACCGATTTCCCCCCGCCGAAATCGACATCCGCCGCAGCGCACTTGTAGGTCATCCCCTTGGATAAGCGAAGCACATCTTCCAGCGCTTCATCGAAGGTAGCGTACGGCCTCATACGGCACCCGCCAAGTGCTGGCCCCAATGTCGTATTATGTATGGCGATGATTGCCTTTAACCCTGTTTCCGGATCATTGCAAAAAACAACCTGTTCATGTTCACGGATATCATTAAATAAATCCATGTGCATTTCCCTCCTTGAGCGATATCGTAAACGCTTTCATTTTAGTGTTGAGCTTTTTATTTTTTGAGTGATATCGGCTTTCGGCAAAATCACCTGGGTCACTTCGCCTAATCCGATCATGCCCGATGCGATGAACGCTTCCGTTTTGGTGATCACCACATTTTTCTTTAATTCGATAAGCGTCGCTCTGACTGTGACGATCGTGCCCTCCCCGGTCGGTGCAACATGCTTGACGGAAACCGCCCCGCCGATACCCTCTTCATGATCCTCCAAATAGGAGAGGATGATTTTTCTTGACGCTAACTCCATGTGATAAACCATCGACACGGTTGAATAAGCTGGATGAACCACTTCTCCTCCGAACTGGGCAAACATTTCCGGGGTCACTTCAAAGGTTACCTCCGCTGTCTGCCCTACCTCCATACCGTCTTTCATGCAAGCAGCTCCTTTCTATATGCTAAGCATGGCGCGGTCATTCGCCATTTGTTCCCCTTTGATTCTCTGAAATTCCTTCAAAAGTTTTTCAATGGTTAATTTATTCTTTTCCTCTTCTTCAACTGCAAGGATTATTTCGCCTTTATCCATCATGATCAGTCGATTGCCCAAGTCCAGTGCTTGTTTCATATTATGAGTGACCATCAGTGTCGTAAGTTGATGCTTTTGGACAATCTCCTTCGTCAACTCCGTAATCAACTGGGCACGAGAAGGATCAAGGGCTGCTGTATGTTCATCCAATAAAAGGATTTCCGGTTCGGTGAAAGTGGCCATCAGTAAAGACAGAGCTTGGCGCTCCCCACCTGAAAGAAGGCCCACCTTGGCATTCATGCGGTTTTCCAATCCCAAATGAAGTGTACTCAATGACTCCCTAAAGAAATTTCGCCGCTTTTTATCTACACCTTTTTTCAGCCCGCGTTTCTGATTGCGTGAGTAGGCCATCGCCAAATTCTCTTCGATTGTCATGGATGGTGCTGTACCTGCCATCGGATCTTGAAACACCCTACCTATAAATCTCGAGCGCTTATATTCTGGCAGTCCCGTTACTTCTTTGCCATCGATTTCAACCGATCCGGCATCAGGTGAGAGTACACCTGAAATGACATTCATCAGGGTTGACTTTCCTGCACCGTTGCTGCCTATGACCGTTACAAAGTCGCCTTTTTCCAGTTTCAAGTCCACTTGATCCAGCGCGACCTTTTCGTCAGGAGTCCCTTCATTGAATATTTTTCCGATATGAGCCAGATTAAGCATCGTTCATCCCTCCTGGTCAGCGGCCATTTTCACGGACGCCATCCGTTCGGCATGCCGTTTGGCCTTTCGTTTTTTCTCCTTCTGCTTATCGATCAGCTTCGGCATGACAAGGGCAAGAATGACGATGACTGCCGTAATCAGCTTCATATCGCCGGTATCCAGAAATTGAACCCTTAAAGCGATGCTGACGACTATGCGATAAACGATCGCCCCCCCTATGACAGCAAGAGTGGTCCTGAAAATGGATTTTGTCCCGAATAGCGCTTCACCGATGATGACCGACGCCAGACCAATGATGATCATACCGATCCCCATCCCGATATCGGCGAACTTTGAATACTGCGCAACAAGGGCACCTGACAAAGCTACAAAGCCATTGGAAATGCCAAGGCCCAAGATGATCAATAAATCTGTATTGGCTGAAAAGCTGCGGATCATTTTCTGGTTATCCCCGGTTGCTCTGAGTGCGAGACCTACCTCAGTCTGTAAAAACCAATCGGTTCCCCATTTTATGAGGAATACCACGATGATCATGAAAAATAGAATTCCCC
Organism: Falsibacillus albus; assembly: GCF_003668575.1. NCBI lineage: Bacteria > Bacillati > Bacillota > Bacilli > Caryophanales > Bacillaceae > Falsibacillus > Falsibacillus albus. The sequence continues at coordinate 367,291 of NZ_RCVZ01000002.1, forward strand.
ATGTGGCAGGAAGCCGTTCGACGTGAAGAGAGGAAAAAAGACCATTCATCCAGCCGTCGATTCCTAATGGCTTCCAAAAACTTGCAAACTGTGAAAATAGGGTTTCACTGTTTAAAAGGGGAATGTTCGGCCTGCCGACAGATGTGTCTGAGGTCAATCCCATGATTCGTAAATTAATAGAGTACAAGGCAATCATCATCAAGATTCCAGACAAGAGAGAATTGATCTTCCCCTTTGTGTGCAAAAGTCCTGTGATACAGCCCGCAAAAAAACCTGCCACAAGGGCAAGCACTGTTGCAGCAAGTGGGGAATACCCCATTGTAATCATCGTAGCCGCAACAGCAGCCCCTGTCACAAAGCTCCCATCGACCGTCAAATCCGGGAAATCGAGCACACGAAACGAAAGATACACGCCCAATGCCAATATGGCATAGATGATTCCAAGCTCCACTGAGCCGAATATTGCTACAAATGAGAACATATTCGAATCATCTCCTTATTGTTCAATGTATTCAGCCATGTCGTCCCATTCAGGCTTCAATTCGATTCCCATATCCTTTGCCGCTTTTTTATTGATTTCCAGCTTCAAGTTTTGCGGAAGCTGTACCGGAAGCTCGGAAGGTTTCTTCTCCCCCTTTAAAATCTTCGCAGCCATCTCTCCCGCTTCATGGCCAATGTCGAAGTAATCAAATCCGTAGGCGGCAAAAGCCCCTCGCTTGACGGAATCAAATTCAGATGCCAACAATGGGATGTGCTGTTCATCCGCAACGGAAACAACCGATTCAAAGGCGGATACAACGGTATTATCGGAGACGATATAAAAAGCATCGATTTTCCCGACCAGCGATTCTGCCGCCTGCTTTACGTCAGCAGATGTCGCAACCGAAGCTTCGACTGCTTTTAATCCACCGATATCAGCCATGATTTTTTTCACACTGTCTACCTGTGCACGTGAATTTTGTTCACCGGCATTATAAATCAGGCCGACATTTTTTACATTCAGCTGGTCCTTCATGAATTTAAGAGTATCGGGAATGGCATCTGGATGAGAATCAACGGTTCCGGTAATATTCCCGCCTGGCTGGTCCATTGATTTTACCAGCTCTGCCCCAACTGGATCTGTAACAGAGGTAAATACGATTGGAATATCTTTTGTACTGCTCAGTGCAGCCTGGGCACTTGGTGTGGAATTCGCGAAGATCATATCGACGTTGGAACTGACAAGGTTTGCTGCAATCGTCGTATTCGCTGAAGAATCGCCTTGAGCGTTTTGGACATCATATTTGACATTTAGACCATTTTCTTTCAGCGCCGCCTTGAAGCCATCAAAGGCAGCATCAAGGGATGGATGTTCTACGATTTGTGTGACGCCGATTTTATAAGTCGTTTTGTCTTTTCCTGAACCGGAAGAGTTGCTGGAGGAGCCTGTTTCGGAACTGCCGCATGCTGATAATACGACGGAAGAGGTCAAAATTAACGCCAAGCTTTTTTTCCACAAATGCTTCATGATATATCCCCCTTGATTATCTAATTTAGTTGGTGCAGATTGATCAACTACAATAGATGTCCTAGCCAGGATGAAAACGATTACATTTTATCGTGTTACAAAAAATCAAACAACGTTAATTTAGTGTAATATTAACGTATTTTTTCACAAAACGTCAATAATATTTCCAATTTTAAAAAAACTATAAACTCTCCGATTCTTTTATAGGCAAGAGTTTATTTAACTGCAGGTTATATTCCGTCATCATCCCTTCGATAAGTTCTTGCACCGTCGGAAGGCTGTGGATCAAGCCAGCGATTTGTCCGCTGTTCATGAACCCATTCTCTTCGTCCCCATTCAAGGCGCCTGCACAATGAAAGTCTTCGTCCGTCGCTTTATTGAATTCTTCAACACTAATATTCTGATTCTCTAATTCTCTTAAATTTTTCGCATAACTTCCTGCAAGAACCCTTCTAATTTTCCCTACCGACCTTCCGATAATCATCGTACTGGTATCATCCGCCCCCAGGACCCTTTTCTTATATTCATCAGAAAAAGGGGCATCTTGAGTGGCGATGAATCTCGTCCCCATTTGAACTCCCTGGGCGCCGAGTGCACAGACAGCCAGCAATCCCCTTCCATCGCCAATCCCGCCTGCAGCGGCTACTGGTTTATTTATGGCAGCAACCACCTGAGGGATCAAGGTCATGGTAGTCGATTCGTTCGGCGAATTGATCCCAGCAGCTTCATAGCCTTCTGCGACTATGATATCCGAGCCGGCATCTGCAGCCTTTACAGCGTGCTTTACCGTCCCCACTACAGTCATCACCTTTACCCCGAATTCATGAAAAATAGGGATTAATGGAGCCGGATTTCCCGCAGAAAGTGAAACAACTGGGACACGGTGCTTCAGGATCAAGGAAACCATTTCCTTCACATGGGCATTTACCATCATTGGAATATTGACGGCAAATGGATGCGTGGTAAGTTCCTTTGTCCTGATGATCAGTTCTTCCACCTTTTCAGGGGTCATCGTCCCTGCACCAATTGTCCCCAATCCACCTGCATTGGATACCGCTGCCGTCAACTGTGCGTTGCTGATATTCCCCATCCCCCCTTGTATGACGGGATATGATATACCCAATATATTCGTCAATTCATTCATACTGCTTCCCTCCTCGAGGCCCGTTTCATGAAGCTAGTCTTCTATAATAAGAGGATGCTGGAGAACATCATACTCTTTATCTTTTTTCTTCAACTCATTCCCGTCATCAAAAACATATTCAAAGAAAATGCTGGACGGTTCAGCCAATTCCCGATAATAATCGGCAAAGAGCGATGCCGCCTGACTGCCAAGCCACTTTTCAGGCAGAAGCTCTTGGGGAAGGCCTGGGTCGATGAATAAAAACTTCCTGTATTCATGGACAAGCTTGGTCCTCTCCACAAAGCAGTCTGCATCCGATATTTCTCCTTTTTGGATACGTTTCTGATCATGTTCGAACTTTTTGCTGTATTCATTGATGAATTGCTCATATTTCTCATTAATTTCAGCAATGTTCCAGCATTCCTCCACCAGCCTTCTGCTTTCATGAGGACCTTTATATTCGCTGATAAAGTAGTGCACATGATCATGGATATCGTATTTCTCCAAAAGGGCATAAACCTGCTTTGTCAAATCATTCGGTGAAAGCCAGCAGCTGTTTGAAATGGTGCCAAAACCGCTCCAAACCAATTCCTTGCGGAGTTCATCACGCACATTCCTTCTGTCTTCCGGGATGGAGTAGATCAACATCCGCCAATTTCCATCCCAGTCGTCCGGTTTCAATTTAAAAATCCGGTTGGCTGCCTCTTCCATCCGGTCGACTCCGATCGGCGACAGAAAATAGTAGCTTTTATTTCCTTCCTTTCGGGACTGAACCCATCCTTGCTTGTTCATCCGTGAAATCGCGGCCCTCACTGACTGCTCGTTATGGCCGAACTCCTTCAGCAGACGGATCAGGCTCCCGATCCAGATTTCACTGCCGTAATGGCGGATGTAATCACCGTATAATGTAAAAATCATTGATCTTGTATTTAGGCTGTTATTCATCTGTTTGTCTCACTACCCTTTTCACAATGTTGAAGTTGTACAAATTCTACCAGATTCAAACGCCTCCGACAATGACCCTATATATTTTCTACAATCGTTGCGATTCCCTGCCCGACACCGACGCACATGGTCGCCAATCCAAGCTCGGAATCCCTCCGCTTCATCTCGTGGATGAGTGTGGTCAATATCCTGGCGCCGCTTGCTCCCAATGGATGACCGAAAGCGATAGCCCCGCCATTTACATTCACCCGCTGAGGATCAATATCCAGCTCCTGCATACACGCCAATGATTGCGAAGCAAATGCTTCATTTAATTCAATTAAATCAAAGTTTCCAATTGATAGACCTTGTCTCATCATGGCTTTTTTCACAGCATGCACAGGACCCATCCCCATCACTTCGGGCTCTAATCCACTTACGGCTGAAAAACGGTATGCAGCCAGAGGCTTCAACCCTAATTCTTTTGCTTTCGATTCTCTCATCAACAAAAGGGCAGATGCCCCGTCATTCACACCAGATGCATTTCCTGCAGTGACCGTCCCACCTTCAAATATCGGACTTAAATTGGCCAATTTGTCCAGTGTTGTCATGGGACGTGGATGTTCATCCAATTTCACGGCAACAGGCTCCCTCTTATCATTACAGGTATGGACGGTTATCAGCTCCTGTGAAAAGGCATGATCTTCCATCGCTTTTTTCGCTTTCATCTGACTTTCAAAAGCGAATCGATCCTGCTCAGCCCGCGAAATTCGATACTTGGCCGCGACTTTCTCAGCTGTTTCCGGCATCGAATCGGTTCCATACATCGCCTGGATCCGTGGATTGATGAAGCGCCAGCCGATTGTCGTATCAAACATCTCCATGTTCCCACGCGGAAATTCCTTTTCGGGCTTTGCCATGACAAAAGGGGCGCGGGACATGCTCTCGGTACCGCCAGTAATAAAGATGTCCCCTTCACCGGCTTTGATTGCCCTTGCAGCATAATTGACCGCATCAAGTCCAGACCCGCATAAGCGATTGATGGTGGTGGCAGCAACTTCCACCGGCAGCCCAGCTAATAGAGCAGCCATACGCGCAACGTTTCGGTTGTCCTCCCCCGCCTGATTGGCATTTCCCAAAACAACTTCTTCTATTTCACTTGGTGGCAGAGACGGATTTCGTTCCAGGAGCGCTTTGATGACTGCAGCACCAAGATCATCCGGCCTGACCTTTTTCAGACTCCCTTTATAGCGTCCAATCGGTGTCCTGACCGCATCTACAATGACGACCTTCTCCATTTCCTTCACCTTCTTTCTAGAGATTTGAGGGGTATTCGTATACTCCTTTACCTGTCTTCCGGCCAAGGCGGCCAGCTTTGACGTATTTCACAAGAAGCGGTGCCGGACGGTATTTTTCCCCAAGCGTTTTATGCAAATATTCCAGGTTATTGAGCCGGGTATCGAGTCCGACCAGATCCCCCAGCTCAAAAGGTCCCATCGGGTAATTCAGCCCAAGCTTGATCGCTTTATCAATTTCTTCTGCAGTACCAACGCCCTCCTGAAGCATGTAAAAAGCTTCATTGCCGACTAAGGCACTGATCCTGCTCGTCACGAATCCTGGGAACTCATTGACAACTACCGTTTGCTTTCCCATTTGTTCTGCCGTTTCTTTCACGATTTGGACGCATTCACCACTTGTTTCCAACCCTTTAATAATTTCTACCAAAGGCATCTTATGTACAGGGTTGAAGAAATGCATCGCAATGACTTTATCCGGACGTTTCGTAAAGGAGCCGATTTCTGTCGGACTCATCGTCGACGTGTTGGATGCCAAAATACAGGCTTCTTTCGTCAAGTGATCGAGTTTCTCGAAAACATCCCTTTTGATCTCCAACTTTTCTGGAACGGCTTCGATGACCAAATCCGCTGTATGGACTGCTTCTTCCAAATCATTCATAAAGCGGAGGCGGTTCAATGCATCCTTCATATTGGACTCCGTGATTTTCCCCCTCTCCACACCTTTTTGGAAAATCGCGCCGATCTCCTTTTCCGCGTTTGCAAGGGAATCATTTTGGACATCGAAAAGGTGGACGTGAAATCCCCCGATAGATGCAGCATATGCTATCCCGCGTCCCATTACGCCGGATCCGATGATTGAAATTTGTTTCATCGCCATTCCTCCTTTACGTGGAAATGGCCCAAAAAATATGAGTTGTTTTTTGAGCCCATTTCTATTATCTTTTTTCACTAATTCCCTTTAAAGACAGGTTTTCTTTTTTCCATGAAAGCTTTGAGCCCTTCCTGGTGGTCCTCGGATTGACCGGCGATCTTTTGGGCATAAGCTTCTTTTTCAAGCATTTCATGAAGTTCGGTATCCCAGCTTTGATAAAGATAGCGTTTGATCAATCCAATCGCCTTCGTTGGCATGGATGACAGCTTTTCTGCAAAACGCTCAACTTCATCTTCCCATGTCGCTGCAGGAAAGAGCTTTGTAACAAGCCCCAGTTCAAGCGCTTTGTCAGCCTTGACCTTTTCTCCCAACACCGCAAGTTCCAATGCCTTTGCATGGCCAACGAGCCTTGGAAGATAAAATAGATTCCCTGAATCCGGAATCAGTCCGACATGGATAAAGGCTTCCAGGAAACTTGCATTCTCTGACGCTATTCTGAAATCACATGCAAGCGCCAAGCTAAAGCCTGCACCGGCTGCAACGCCGTTGATGGCTCCGATAATCGGCTTTTCGAGATTGGCCATTTGCTGAATCATCGGATTGTATCCTTTTCGCAGTACGTCGCCGAGGTCCATATCGTGGTTCACATCTCCCAAATCCTGCCCCGAGCAAAAGGCTCTTCCTTCCCCTGTCAACACGACCGCCCTTACGTTGTCGTTTTTCGAGATTTGTTTAAAAGCATTCAACAGCTCGTGATTCATTTGCATTGTGAATGCATTCAGCTTATCCGGCCGGTTCAACGTGACCCAAGCAATGTGATTTCTTTCTTCATATAGTATCGTTTCAAACATGTTCCTTCCCCCTTATCGTCCCCGAAAGTGAGGTTTGCGTTTTTCAATGAATGCCTTCATGCCTTCTTTTTGATCTTCGGATGAAAACAGAAGATAAAAATTTTTCCGCTCATATTGCATCCCTTCATACAAGGAATAATCCACGGCCTTATTGACCGAATCCTTGATGAGCCTTAAAGACAAAGGTGCTTTCGATGCAAGCTTCATCGCATATTTCTTCGCTTCATCCACAAGCAGCTCAGGCGCGACCAGCCGATTGACGACTCCTAGCTCTTTTGCCTCCTTGGCCGTTCTCATTTCACCGTCCCAAATCCACTCGAGGGCGCGTGTTCTGCCAATGAGCTTTGTCAGCCTTTGCGTCCCCCCTGCCCCCGGCATGACGCCGAGATTCACTTCAGGAAATCCGAATTTCGCGTCTTCTGCCGCAAATAAGATGTCACATGACAGTGCAAGTTCGAACCCGCCTCCAAGGGCAAAACCGTGAACTGCACCGATGATCGGCTTTTTTACTTTGCTTAATCGGTCCCAATCGGAAAATTGATTCAACAGCTCGAAATCGATGGTACTCTCGTTTGCCATTTCATCGATATCGGCCCCGGCAGCAAATGCCCTTCCACCACCATACAAGACGATGGCGCGGACATCGTCGCAGTTGTCAAAATGCTCAAAGGCAGAAACAAGTTCACCGACCATCTCCCGGCTGATGGCATTCAGCACCTTTGGGCGATTTAATTGAACCATGCCAAGAGGGCCTTCAACCGATATGAGTATGTGGCTGAAATTATCCATGAGTCTCCTCACCGAACATGAATGTGACAAGATTTCCTGCGAACTTCATGACATCCTTGCCTGATGCTTTCGATTCCTCCGTTTTGGACGCTTCTTTGAACGCCTGTTTGTTCTCATAATACATTTCACACATTAGATAGTAAGGGCTCTCTCCCATTGGGGAGCCAGTGAATTTTGTCACTTCCACCCGTTGAAGTCCTGGAATTTTCTCTGTCAAAGGAATGTGCGTATTGAAATAGTACTCATCAAATTTCTCTGTATCCTCTGGTTTCTTGAATAAAGCGATCATTTTAAACATGTTTTTTCCTCCTTGGTTTCACTTTTTTGTTTTTTCTTTGGCTCTTTTCGTAAAGTTTTTTGCTATTCATCAAAGGTTGTGTAAGGGTTGATTTCCGCTGCAGGGGCTCACCCTACCCGCTGATCCCTCCGGAGCCTCACATCTTCCGCTCCAATCAACATCTAAGGATGAAAGATTTACAATATGTCCATTTTATAAACAGCAACCCATGAGAAAACACCATTACCAAAATCAAAGCTTAATTTCTACGCGTACGGATTACATCAGTGTTGATATCGGCTTCATTGCCTCGAATGGGTTTTTGCATGCTTTGCAATACAAGATGCTTCGGCAGGCAGTCGGACCGAAAAGATTTTCCATCGTTGTGTACGCTGAAGCGCAGTATGGACAATTCACCTTCCACATTCCATCCCCTTCCGCATCATATTCCGGTGGGGGGGCGATCCCGAATTCCTTCAGTTTTTCCCTTCCTGCTTCACTGATACGGTCTGATGTCCACGGAACGGAATAGCTGAATTCCACTGCAACAAAGCCCACTTCATCGATTTCCTTGACTGCGCTCAAAATATTTTTCTTGATGATTTCAAGTGCAGGACAACCCATGAATGTAGGGAGGACTTCAATCCTTACGTCGTTTCCAGTGAGCTCGATTCTTTCGAGCATCCCCAGTTCGATCATACTGACAGAATCAATTTCAGGATCCTTGACCTGCTGCAGTTTCTCCATGATTTTCTGATGCAGGACGTCAATCCCTTCCATGACGATTCCTCCTTTCGCTGTCTTCACCAAACCGCTTCCGTATCAAGGCGATACACCTCGCCAAGGGTATCTAGCGCTTGCTCAAGGTCATCTGTATGAATTCCTTGCCGGCCGCTTCCACTTTTCATGGCGCATCCACCTGGAAAGGTTAGATCGATGGATTCGAATACTTGCTTCATATGAACCTTCCATTTTTCCGTGAAGCTTTCTTCATCCATTAAGAGTCCATGCCGGCTCATTTCACTTGAAAGCGGCCCGTAGCTTAGAACATCGGCAAATTCCCCCCATACCTTTTCAATGGCGTCAAGCATCCGGTTCCTGCCTTCCCCTTCACTCATCGAGAGCTGCTGGAACCATACCTTCCAATGCATGACGTGGTAATATTGCTCCATGTTGATCTTCACGGCTGCTTCCGCCAATGGCCGGTAGGATGAGAGTTTAAGAGATTCGAGCTTCAATTTTTTATACACATCATAGAAGTAGTGGCGAACCACCGTGAATGCCCAGTCATATCTGGGCTCTTCCAAATAGGTGCCGCTTCCGTTGACGAGCTCGTTCAGCACGGCATTGCGGCGATCGACGCTTTTTCTGGCATGGGCAAGATCGTCTGCTTTTCCTTCCCCTAATTCCTCCAAAAGCCCGTAGTACATGGCTGCATGCCCCATCGTGTCTTGATTGATGGAAGAAAACGCGACATCCTCTTCGATATGAGGGGCCAGACCGAGCCACTCCGCCCCTCTATATGCATGAAAAAAGTCATCATCCGCAAGCTGGTACAACAGCTCCACCAGCGCTTTTTTATACTCAGGATTTTGAAGGGCTTGCTCCGCTGTTTCGATGTTTTTCACTTTTTGACTCCCCCCATGACAAAATTTCTTTTTCATCGAGCATTTGCTGCTCGTACTGTCTCCATTTTTTCTTTAAATAACCATATCCCTTTGCGGTTCGATATTCCTTATTATCGAGTCGCTGCAGGCTTGCTTTCTCCTCCGGCTGCATCATCCGGATATCTTCGCGCCTGACCACCCAAATATCGACGACCGGCTCACGGCGCATGAAGTTTTCCTGGGCCATGACGAATGCCATTTCTCTATTAGGTGCCAAAAGGCTGAATTGATGTTGGAAGTTCGCGGCTGGCGTCCTTTTACTGAACACTTCAAACACTTGGTAAAATTGATCAATCTGCTTTTCCCGGCTCATCTAATCCCCCCTTACATCACTTGGCTGCTTTTGCTTAAAGCTTCGCGGACCCAGCGATTGTTTTCATGTGCAGTCCTTCTTAAATCAAGCCGGTTCTGCGATTTAGGACCGTTGCCTGAAATGATTCTTTTGAATTCGTTCCAATCCGGCTGCTGATATATCCATTCTTCCGTTTCTTCATCATATTTCATCGTTGGATCAGGAATCGTCAAACCAAGTGACAAGATCCTAGGTACATATTTGGAGAAAAAATCCTGCCTGAGCTCCTCATTTGTCTTGCTTCTGATTTTGTATTTGATGGTGATATCCTGCTTGGAAGATCCAGTGGTACTGGCAGTGGCTGGACCAAAGAACATGAGAAGGGACGGCCACCATCGGTTCACCGCATCCTGGACCATATCGCGCTGCTCCTTTGTCCCTTCTGCCAGCGCCATGATGATCGCTTCACCGTGCTGGGCATGAAAGACCTCTTCTGCACATATCCGCTGCAAGGCGCGGGCATATGGACCGTAAGAAGCTTGGAGCATATTGGTCTGCGTCATGATGGCAGCTCCATCCACAAGCCATCCGATCAGGCCGGCATCCCCCCATGTAGGGGCTTCCATATGAAAGACATTGTGGAATTTCAACCGACCTGTCAGCAAATCCTCCATCAGATCCTCCCTGGTCTTTCCTAGTGGCTTCATCAGATCTTCTGTCACTCGAAGGAGCAGCTGTCCATGTCCCATTTCATCTTGCACTTTTGCCATAATCCCCAGCTTTCTCCGTAGCGTCGGGGCTTTCGGGACCCATTCCTTTTCAGGGAGGGCACCCATGATTTCACTGATGCCGTGCATCGAGATCAGCTTGATCAGCGCCATCCGATACTCATTGGGCATCCAGTCATCCGCTTCGATTTTTTCTCCCGATTCAATCTTTTCCATAAACAGATGGAGGTTTTCTTCTTCTGTCAGTTTGTCAAATTCAAGTAAGGACATACTTTTTCACCTCTGTATATTTTCTGACTGCTGCTTAATGTAGCTGCTTTTCTATTCGTTTATCAACAACTCTGACCGCTTTTCCTTGAGAACGTTCGATCCCTTTTGGCGGGTGGACCTTGACATCGACCGTAATCAAACAAAACGATTTTATTCTCTCCTTGATTTCTGACTGAAGTGATATGAGCGATGGATGATTGTGGTCATTTGAAGTTAAGTGACTAAGCTCCTCTGTCATTTCTACGTGAAGTTCAACTTCGTCCAATGAGGTTTTTCTATGAAGGTGTAGTTGATAATGCGGTACAAGTTCCGGAATTTGAAGAAGGTGGTGCTCGATCTCAGATGGAAAAACGTTTACTCCCCTGACAATGATCATGTCATCGATACGTCCCTTCACCCTTCCCATCCTTGTGGTGGTCCTGCCGCATCTGCACGTCTCCCTGGTGATGGAGCTGATGTCTCCGGTGCGGTACCGGATAATTGGAAGCGCTTCCTTTTTTAAGCTCGTAAAAACAAGTTCCCCGTCTTCGCCGTCCGGGACAGGCTCAAGTGTGTAAGGATCGATGACTTCCACAAGGAAATGATCCTCAGCGACGTGCAGTCCGCTTTGTGCTTCGTGACACTCCATGGAAACACCAGGACCAATGACTTCGCTCAGTCCATAAATATCGCAGGCTTTTATCCCGAATGCCGCCTCCAGCGTTTTTCTCATTTCCTCCGACCATGGCTCCGCTCCGAATATCCCATATTTCAAAGATGTTTTTGAAGGATCGATTCCCCTTTCGACCATCCTTTCAGCAATGTTCAAAGCATAAGAGGGGGTAGAACAAATCAAAGCAGGTTTAAAATCCTGAATGATTTCAATTTGGCGATCCGTATTACCGCCTGATACCGGAACAACCGTTGTTCCAAGCTCCTCGCCGCCATAATGCAGCCCGAGACCACCTGTAAATAAGCCGTAGCCGTAGGCATTGTGCAAGATGTCGCCAGGCTTGCCGCCAGCAGTCGCAATGGCTCGAGCGACAATCTCCGTCCAACTTTGAATATCCCTTTTTGTATACCCCACAACCGTAGATTTCCCGCTGGTTCCCGATGAAGCATGGAGACGGACAATCTCATCCTGAGGAACGGCAAAAAGACCGAACGGATAGTGGCCCCTTAAATCCTTTTTCGTCGTAAATGGAAGCTTGCGCACATCATCCAGTGTTTGAATATCTTCTGAATCGAGGCCAAGCTCATGCAGCTTTTCTTGATAAAATTTCACATTTTTCTGCACATGCTGAATCGTGTTCTGCAGATTCTTCAGCTGCTCCTCTTCAATCATCTCCCTAGCTTTCGTTTCGATTTGGTGAAGTATCAAGTCATGCTCCCCCTTTGCTCACATACCCAATAGTATGACGAAAAATATTCGGTTGCATAAAATAGTGTTATATTTAGACCTAGAATACTTTTTATTTTCACATCTGTCAATGATAATTCTGAAAATTCAATTAGATATCAAGCAGTATATTGGCTGATGCGGCAAGGTTGATAAGTGATTATGAAAAAGATTTCTTTCTTTGCGGCTGGATTACTTTTGACATATCTTGCTCTAGATTTTTCTTTCATCATCTCGCTACGTTTTGAAGCTCCTTGTCGATTGGCTGATTTATGATTTAAATTGATTGATATAATGAAAATTTGATTGATGCCCTTCACAATAAATAAAAAAACCGATTCGGCATTCGATTCGGTTTTTCACTGTCCTTCTATTAAATTTGGGACTGTTTCGTAAGCTTGTTGATTCATCAAGAGTTGAGCATGGTTGATTTCCACGGACGGGTTCTCGCTTTCCAAGGGGCCTCACAGGAAGTGAGGTCGTTCGATGTTGGCACACGAGGTGTCAAACTTAATCCAACATCCGCCTTATAGCCTCCGTGGTCTCATCTAACCCGCTGATCTTTCCGGAGTCTCGCACTTTCTGCAACATTCATCAAAATATGATGAATTTATATCAGAAAAATTGTTAAAACACCAATCTTTGAGAAAACGGTCTAATTTAATACTTCCTGCAAAACTATTCCAAAATCCTCGCTACATCATGCGGGATCCATTTTTTCCGTTTGTGTTCCTGCACGAATACGAGCTTTGGATGCGCCTCCACTTCATCGTAGGTGCCGTCATCATGTACACCGACGACAAGCGTCGAGTGATACCTTCCATAAAAGACAATATCTCCTATTTTGGGCTCTTCCGCTTTTTGAACGAGCATTCCATTGCCTTTGGCGAAGTCATAGACGTTTCTGACCCTGCGGAAAAAATATGGTGTATCAGGCGTATTTGAACCGCCTGCTGTTTCATAGTGTTCGGGATGCTCTTCATAGTCCGATTCGAGCATATCGGCCAAAGAAATGCCTGCTTGTCCATATGCGATTCGAGGCACATCGATGCAGACAATGAATCCCATTTTTCCGCCCGTATTGTTGATGCTGCCCTTTAATGGATCGTATAGGGTACCTGCCAGCTTCACCCCGTTTGCAGAAATTTCCTTTATGTTTGATACCCCATTTCCATTTGCATCACCGCTGCTTGTAACACGGTAATCTTTTTTCATTTTTGCACTTGCTGCCGAAGTGTACATACTCCCATGGTATCCTCTGAAATAATAGAGATAGCCAGTCAGCAAGACAAGAAGAACTGCTATTCCAATGACCAAGATTGATAGTTTTTTTATGACTTTCATCGACACCCAACTTCCTTTATGATTGAAAATATTTCAATATATTTTTACTCTGAAGAATCTCCTAATAGAAAACAGTTGCTTTCCTACTGCGCAACTGTCAAGCTTATAAGGTAGTGAAAGACAATAAATGAATGCGCAGGTGTTGTAGATGATCGAAGTTAAAACTTCCACCCTCAGTGATGGGGATTTAAATAGAGGTGTGTTTGCCACCCGTGATATAGCAAAAGGCGAACTCATCCATGAGGCGCCGGTCCTCCCATACCCGAATGATGAACATCATCATATCGAAAAGACCAGGCTCGCGGACTATGCATTTGAATACGGAAAGAACCATTCGGCCATCCTGCTAGGATATGGGATGCTCTTCAACCATTCCTATACGCCGAACGCCACTTATGAAATCAATTTTGACAACCATACATTTAATTTCTTTGCCTACAAGGATATTAAAGCCGGCGAAGAAGTGTTGATCAATTATAATGGCGATGTCGATGATACCGATCCACTTTGGTTCAACGACGGAAGCGAGAAATAAATTTTCACCACCGGATGGAGCAGCGGCTCTATCCGGTTTTTATTTTTTGAAAGCAGTTAAAAGTCCATAAATGAAGACTATCGCAATGAAAATATAAACCGTCGGGGGAATCTGGTATGCCCAGCCACTTTGCCACTCGTGGCTGAGTTCATCAAGCCGGTACGAAACTTTTGCCAGCATCAGAACGATGGCAAAGTTTAATAAAGAACATCCCACTAATAAGATTCCCATACTTCTATTCAAGGGGTTTCCTCCTCATTTGTTGCCTCCCGCAAATACCAATTTCATCCATTTTTTTAATAAAATTTCTTCAATTTTCATTCTCGGCTAAAGCGATTTCAGAAACTTTGTATGTTCTCGGTTTTTCCCGATTTTTCCAAAGCCTGCTTGCAAATAAAAGTCATTCAGCTTGCGATTTCCTGCCACACAATCGAGCCTCAGCTGTGTCCACCCTTTGTTTTTTAAATAATCTTCAATCCATTTTATAATCTCTTTTCCAATTCCTTGCCCAACCAAAGTCCGGTCAACAGCAAGCCTATGAAGATAAACTGCAGGAATCTTTGATTGCCCCCAAATGTAACGGTCCCATTCCCCCTGTGATTCATACAGTGTGAATGATGCTATCAGTCGTCCATCCCTCTTGACGGAATAAGTCTGATTTTGCTCAATTGATTCCTTGATTTCCTGGTCTTCACCACCGTTCAGAAGGAAGCCCCATTGGTCGATTTCTTTATCCTTTAACCAGCTTGCAGTCTCTTTTAATAGAAATAGAATTTCTTTTTCCTCTTCCATGTGAGTGTGATTAATTTGATATTCCACTCTCATCCCTCTTTATATGATGTTTGATTTTTGAACAATTGGAAAATTTTATATTTTTATCGTATCATATCTTGCTGCATGAAAAAATCCTATTTCTCGAGGAAATAGGATCAATAAAATTATTGTTCAGGAATTTCGATGCTAATCGGCTCGAGATCCTTATCTCTAATAAAACTGTAAAAATTAAACTGGAGCATTGTATTTTCTAACTTGAATCCATCCATTTTTTCGTCTCCTGCCAACGGAAAGGTGGACTGGAAATGGTATGAGCTTTTATCCAAAAGTTGGACGTGATTCTTACTTATGCTGTGGTTTTCAAGCGGAACCGGATTGGCCAAATCAATTTTGTCGAGATATCCCTTGTCGATCAGCATAAATTCGTATTGCAAATTATTCTTCAATTCTGTGAAGTTATATCCCTCAGGTGGATTTTGGAAATTGTAATCGATGACTACTGAATTTCCTTGGTGTTTCACGCTATTCACCTTTAGCCCCATATCGGTCCGCCCGCTTTCCAATGTGAAGGAATGGTCGCTCAAAGAATGTGAAACAGCCGGATCCGCAACTGATAAGATTGGTTTAATGGTCAGTTCTTTATTTCCGTCCAACTTTTCAAACACTGCCTTTTTCACAGTATGATAACCATCAGGAGCCTTTTTTTGTCTTAAGATAAAATCATTCACCGCACTGCTCGTACTGATTCTATCTCCTTTATTCTTCGTCACAACTTCATACGTTAACGAAGAATAGGCCTTCCCGATTCTTAATTCTTTCATATCGATTTTGACTCCATCCGTTTCATCGTTTTTCGACTCGCTCAACGCAACCGTTCTGTAGTTCTTTTGCTCTACTGGGATATTGAACTTCCAGTCACCTTTAATCCCATTGATATCATGAATGGTCACCGGCAATGTGAAATCATCATTTATGGTTTCATATGGATAGTAGAGTTTCCATTGAAAATCATAGCCTTTCCCTTTTTTCCTTATGTCTTTTACCATTCCATTCAGCCATGGATCGTTATCGCCCTTTCCATCTTCAACATTGAGATCGAAGCTTAATTCACCCTTTTCATTCATTCCCTTTTTAAGATCACCGCTTACATGCCCAATGACGGAGATGACATTTCCATCAAAATAAGCACTGCTCAACTTTACGGTAATCCCATTTCTTGTCAGCGATTTGTTCAGCTCCTTGACTGCATGCTGCTGTGTCAATTGCATTCCCATCGTGTCCCCGAATTCCTGATAGATTTTCCCGATCAGCGGCGCCTCTGCCAATACATGGTTCATATTAGGATTGATAAATCCCGATGCTAACGTCAAGCCTGCCACAGCTGCCGCCGTCATCGAACTCACAAGTATATTTCTTTTTCTATTAAAAGGTTTAACGTTGTGTCCATTAGCCTGTTTAATCCCATGTTCCATTGCTTCGAAAATTTTATCCTTTGGTGCGTATATGCGATTGATTGCTCCTTTGCATTCCTTATGATCCATAGCAAAATTCCTCCCGTGAGAGTATTTTTTTCAATTCACTTTTTCCCCTGCTTAAATGCGTCTTGACTGTTCCTTCGGGAATGTCCATCATTTTACTGATTGTTTTGATCGAGTAATCATGATAGTAAAATAAGATGATGGCTGTTTTATAGGAATCTTTTAAGGTTGATATGGCTTCGAGCAGGACCATGGATTCTTCTTTGCCCGCCTGCTGAGACACATTGTGATACGATTCTATCATCTCCTCACAGATCGGAACGATGTCTTTCCTTTTGTCTATAAGTTTTGCCGCACAGCGGATAATGATCCGGGTAAACCAGGTCATAAAAAATTCCGGAGTCCTTAATGACTTAATTTGGATCAGTGCCTGGCATGTTGCTTCCTGCACAACGTCCAGGGCGTCCCCTTCATTCCTTGTATAAATGAAAGCTGTTCGATAGATTTGCTGATAGTGGTGCTTAATTAACACTTCAAATGCCTTGTTATTGCCTTTTATCGCTTTTTTCACTAACGCTTTATATTTCTTTTCTTTCATCCATCGGCAACTCCTTTCTGCCTATTAGTGCAGGAAAAAGTTTGGAAAGTTTCAAGTTTTTATAACTAATTAAAAAAACTTGAATCAATTACGGATTTGATTCAAGCTTTCCCTTTCCATTATTAAACTTATATTAACATATTTAGACAACGTCAAAGGCTATTATTTCCCTACAGCCGACTGTATATGAATAGACTTCCTCTCTCCCAGCCTGAGAGCCAAATTGGAGAAAAAGATTCCGAGCAGGACAAGGAAAAGGTAACCTCCGGCCATGTTCAAACCACCGATGATGTTACCGACAATGAGACCAAGGGCACCCAGCATCTTGCCGATTTGAAAAACGAGGCCATTCATCGCCATGTAGGCACCACGCTGTGAACCATCGATAATATCGGCAAGGAGTGATTGCCTTGTCGGTACATACAGCAATTCGCCGATCGTCAGGACGATGACAGCCAGCAATAAAAGGATGATTTGGTTGCTGAACGCCATGATGGCATATCCTGTGCCAAATAGTACGAATCCGGCGTACATGATTTTTCGCTCATTCCTCCCCTTGATCCACTTTGCAGCAAGGCTCGTGAATAACACAATCATCAGTGTATTGACGACCGTCAGCATGCTCAACAGCTTGATGCCATCCAATTGTAGGGATATCAGGTGAAAAGCATGATAGGTTTCGGGAACGATTTCTTTTTCCAGCCTGACTGAAATAAAGTTGTTCCGCTGAAATTCAAGTGCAAGGATACTGAACCCGCCGATCGTAAAAGCAATAAACGGCCAATCCTTCATCACCAGACCATAACTTTGGAATAGTGGTTTCAAGCCATATTCTTTCCTTGCCGTTTTTTTCCCTTTGTAAGTTTCCGTGATTCTCGATGCCGTAAGCCAGAATGTGAAAACGCTCATCGCAGTCAAGACAGCCAATAGTTCAAAAAAATAGTCTTCGAAGAACCAGCCTCCGAACATCAGCCCCAGCATGATGGACATGTTGACGGCCCAATAGTTGACCGAGTACATAAACGCCCTCGTTTCCTTCGTGCTGACGTCGATGAGCATTGCTTCCGCAGCCGGATTTACCAATCCCCCTGAAACACCTATTAACAGCATCATCAAAAACGTGGCCCAAGGAGATTCAAACCAAGGAGAGTTTACCAACAGCATGCCAGCGAAAGCCCCTGCCTTCATCAACTCCCCTGCTACCATCAGCTTCTTGCGTCCGATGATATCTGCCAGGAATCCTCCGTACAGCCCTGCCACAAACTGGATTGCTACCTGTATCAACACTAGAATCCCTGCTACCGTGGGATTTATATGTTTGGTAAAATAAATGGCCATGAATGGGAATACAGAAGATCCGACCACTCGGCTTAAAAATGAAGTATAAATGCGCATTCGTATATTCGGGTGCAATGATTTAAACATTATACCGCCTCCTTTTTCCATTATCCGCTAGAAAAAAAGGGGGAAAAAGGGTACAATCATGAAAAAAATGTCCCCTTTTATATGGAGGTTTCAACCATGGATGAGCGTTATTTTTCAATGCGCGCAACTTTTTTTGAGCGCGAACAAGATCAAGAATGCTATTTTAAACTTAAAGAGCTTGAAGCCCTTTGGTTCTGTTCAGCCAAGAATGTAAAGAGGATTCTCCATCATTTTGAAGAAAGTGGGAAAGTCACTTATATCCCTGGAAAAGGGCGTGGAAACCCGTCTAAGCTAGTCTTTCTCTCTCCATTCCAACAAGAGGTCGAGCATTTCATTAAGGAAAGCGTTGAGAATGACCGTCTCGATCAGGCTGCCCAATTGCTCCGTCTCCCCATTCCGAAATCTTGGATTGCCAAAGCATCATCGGAAATACGGGAAATGTTTGGATTCCAGCAGGGGATGGCTGCAAAGGATATACTCCATTCCTTTATTTCCAGAGAGATCACCACGTTAGATCCAACATACACATCTGTTACATTTGAATCCCACCTCGTAGAGCAGTTAGGGGATACACTGGTGAAGTATGATCCAAAGGAGGATAAAATCATCCCCCATATCGCCCATCATTATGAAGTCGACGAAGCGGGTTTGAAGTGGATCTTTTATTTGCGAAAAGGCGTGCTATTCCATCATCAAGAAACATTGACGAGCAGAGATGTGGAGACAACCATTGAGCGCTTAAAACAAGGTCCGTCTGCATACACATGGCTGGTGAAGGAAATCATCAAGGTGGAATGTGCCGGGGATTATGAGGTACACTTGCATCTAAGCAAGCCGAACCCCTTTTTGCTCCGATATTTATCATGCGCGAACTTTTGCGTCCTGCCGGCATCCACTCCATTCAATGAAAACGAATGGATCGGCTCCGGGCCATTCTCCATGAAGGAGAGGAGCAGAAACAAGCTGGTCTTGGAAGCGTTTGATGGATATTTCAAAGAAAGGCCGCTATTGGATGAAATCCATTTTTATAAGGTCTCCCAGGATGCAGCTGAAGTGGTGAATTACACCGTCGACAACGGAGAGTCTGTTGAACCATCAAGTACATATGAAATTGAAACGGGCTTCCGTTTCCTTGCATTTAATTTTCATCGTCAATCCACTGTTAAGAACGCTTCATTTCGAAAAGCCATTTACCACTTACTAGATATGAAAAAGATGGCGCGTGACCTTCAGTGGCCGGACTTAATTGAAGCCAGTAGTTTTACAAAAGAACGTTCCTTCCATCAAAAAAAAGATCCCTCTGAAATTCCCAATCTATTAAAGGCTTCAGGGTACGCAGGGGAAGAATTGCATCTTTACCATTTGAATTATGCAAACTCCATAGCCTCAAGCAGATGGTTCGATGCAGAGGCGAAAAAATATGGCATTAACCTTACGATGCATCCTTTTTCGATAGAAGATTTTTATAAAAGGGAAATCGATCAACACTCGGACATGATTTTCATGGGGGAAGTCTCCACTCTCGATACCCACCTTTCCTTTCTCGGCGCTTTTTACAACGAGACGCTTTTATTCCGCAGACTATTCCCTGCAGAAAATTTAAGGTGGATCGACGAGAAACTGGAGCAATTCAAACAGACTCCGACGAACGAAAAACGCGAGGGAATCATGAAAGAAATAGAAGCACACATACGAGCACACAATCTCTTAATCTTCCAGCACCACCCCATCAAAACACGAACCTTTCACCCAATGATCAAAGATGTAGAATTTCAATCCTACAGCCAATTGGACTTCAAGAAGCTCTGGATAAAATAAATGGCAAATAAAGTGCCAGGCACCTAGGTGCCTGGCACTTCAGGGTCACGCTTAATTTCCAACTCCAGCCATTTCTTTACATGTTTCTTCTATCGCTTGCTTCATGATGGAGATCATTTGCTTCAATTCTTCCTCTGTGCTCGCCAGCGGCGGCATGAATACGATAATATCACCGAGCGGGCGTGTAAGCATGCCAAGCTCTCGCATTTTCAGTGTGGAGCGGTAGCCGACCCTCTCTTTCCATGGAAACGGTTCATTCGTAATGTTATCGCGAACTAGCTCGATTCCGCACATCAAGCCAAGCTGGCGAATATCCCCGACATACTCCAAATCCTTCAGTTCATCTAATCCTTCTTTGACAATGGCAATTTTTTTCTGTACCTGTTCAATCAGGTTTTCTTTTTCATAGATTTCAAGATTGGCAAGTGCCGCTGCGCAGCCTAATTGGTTCCCTGTATAGGAGTGGCCGTGGAAAAAAGTTTTCATTTCTTCGTATTCTCCATGAAAAGCATCATAGATTTCTTCCGTCGTCATCGTTGCAGCAACGGGCAGATAGCCTCCCGTAATCCCTTTTGCAATCGTCATCAGATCCGGCTGTACATCTTCATGCTCAACGGCAAACATTTTGCCTGTCCGGCCGAAGCCAGTTGCCACTTCGTCGATGATCAAGAGAATATCGTACTCCTTACACAACAGTTCAACACCTTTTAAGTAGCCCTTGGGCATGATGTTCATGCCTCCAGCACCTTGGATGATGGATTCCATTGTGATGCCGGCGATTTCTTCATGGCGGCTTTGAAAGATTTCTCGAAGCTCCGCCAGAGCATGATCGCGTATGGCGTCCGGATTTTTCTTGCCACTTCGGTACACTAGTGGAAAAGGCGCCTTTATGGATTCAAACATGAGTGAACCATACACCCGGTGATAGAGGTCGACCGCCCCGACGCTTATCGCCCCTACTGTGTCACCGTGGTAACCATTCGAGAGTGTGACGAACTTCGTCTTCTTTTTGAATCCTTTGTTTTGCCAATACTGATAGGCCATTTTAATGGCAATTTCGACTGATTCAGCACCGCTGTCGGAGTAAAATGTCCGCTTAAGATTTTTAGGTGTGATTTGTTCAAGCTTTTTAGCGAGCTGAATGGCAGGGACGTTTGCGGCCCCAAGCAATGTCGAGTGGGATATGGCATCCAGCTGTTTTTTGATGGCGTCGTCGATTTCCTTTTTACGATGCCCGTGAACATTAAGCCATAACGAAGAGTACCCATCCAAATACTCTTTTCCATCAATATCCTTCAACTTGATCCCTTCCCCGCTCTCTATGATGAGCGGATCTCTTTCATAATCCGTCATCTGTGTGAAAGGGAGCCATAAGTAATTTTTGCTGTCTTCCAAAAGCGCTTTCTGCTGATTCATTGCTTGATATCCTCCTTAGCAGCGTTCAATCGATTAAAAATAGATTCATAGGCTTGCGGGGTTTTGAATGCATCTTCAACATCCGATAAATGAGGAATGGTTCCAAGAACTTTTACCCCTGTCAGCCGTTCAATCATGACTGCATTGTCTTTTTCTATTGATTCATCCTCCATATGGAGACGATTTAAAATAATTCCTTCGATTGTTATATTCGCCTGTTTCAGTGCCATTACAGATAAGACCGTATGGTTGATGGTCCCCAAACCTGCTCTTCCAACAAGGATGACAGGCAAGTCTATTTCCTTCATCAAATCAATCATGCAGTAATCTTCCTGTATCGGGACGATAAGCCCGCCTGCTCCTTCCACAAGTACAAGATCATGAAGAGCCAGTAATCTTTCAACATTCTTCTGGATAGCCGGAATATCGAACCATACATTTTCTTCCTTTGCAGCAAGGTGAGGCGAGCTCGCCTTTTTCAATAAATATGTACATGCCTTGTTTGTATCGAGCGATGTCAGGACTCTTTCATACATTTGAAGATCGGGTCCTTGCAGGTTTCCATTTTCATAGATGGCACCGCTTTGAATTGGTTTATATGGATAAACATCGATGCCCTTTTGATGAAAATACGACAATAGTAAACTTGTCACGACAGTTTTGCCAACATCAGTATCAGTTCCTGTAATAAAATACCCCGCCATTGTGAACCTCCTTATTATTTGTAAACATAATTTACAAAAATGTTAACATATGCGAAAATGTTAATCAATGTAGTTTGAAAATTATTAATAGTTTATCTGGGAGGAATCGAAAGCAATGAAAACGAAAAACATGGTTTACTGTGCACTTTTCGCAGCACTGATGGCAGTTGGCGCTAATGTTTCCCCTTTTTTAACGATTGGCGGGGTGCCAGTAACGCTGCAGCTCATGTTCGCTATTTTGGCAGGAGGCATTCTTGGGAGCAGACTGGGCTCGATTTCAATGGTCGTTTACATGCTGATGGGATTGATTGGGTTGCCGGTCTTCGCTCAATTCAAAGGTGGGCCGTCACATATTATGAGTCCAACTTTCGGCTTTATCCTTTCTTTTATCGCAGTCGCCTATGTGGCTGGAAAACTTGTCGGCGATCAGCTGAAACAATCTAAGCGTGCATACATAGCGGCTGGAATTCTCAGCCTCGTCCTTAATTATGGAATCGGCACGAATTATATGTACTGCATCCTTCGATTTGGTGCAGATACACCGGATGGATTCAGCTATGGGGTGGCATGGGGCTGGATGATGGCCTATCTTTCTTTGGATATTGTCGTCACCATCGTGTCATTTTCAATCGTTCCAAGACTGAAATCTGCCATACAAACCGGTTACACACCTAAACGAGCAAGTGTAGATTGATTCCCGGGCATCGTTAGCATTGATAAAGCCCGCAGATAGACTGCGGGCTTCATTACTACATCTGAGATCTTTGCATCCTTTTTTCTACAGGTTTCGGATTAGCTGGCTTCTTCGTGGACGTGACGTACCCTAAATAGAGGCTTGCTCCAAGTACCAGCAGGAAGCTTCCCCAATACAGGAACATGGACCACTCTGTTTTTGAATCCGTTCCAAGATAGAACCCATGCACCCAAGTCATCAGCCAAAGCGGAAAAACGAGGTAGTGTGTCTTTTTCCAAACCTTCCTGCCTATTGCCTTCATGAAATCTGACGTCACGATCACAATGATGAAGATATACAACGCAATCGTCCCGATCCCACTCAAAATCCGATGATAAGGTGACATGAATGGGACAAGCGCTTCAGTCAATGAAAACGGCTGAAAATGATCAAAGAAGAGCAAGTACACGTGTACAGCAGATCCCAAAAGGGCAATCTGTCCGATGACTTGATGAAATTCCAAGATTCCGGCTTTTTTTCGGGGAATGTGCCTGAAGATGCCAGCCAGGACAGAAATCGTCAGCAGACTGTAAGCCGTCAAACCCGTAATTCGAATGAGCAACCACGTCCAATTCATTTTGCAACCTCCAATTCTTCATACATGCGTTCATTTCCTCCGACAGCAAATGTATGATTGTCAAAATAAATAAAATAAGCGATATTCGGAAAAGTTTTCCTGACAAGTCTTTTTGCTTCCTCAAAAGGGAGGATGCAAAAAACCTTTGAGATCGTTTCAGCCTCCATTGCCGTGTCGGCAATCACACTCGCCTGCAGAACCCCATTTCGGGCAACCTTCCCGGTTCTGCCATTTATGATATGATGGACGCTTTCCCCATCCAATGCCCACTTCCTATATTTTTTGCTTGAAGTGGCAAGGGCACAGTCTTTTATATAAAACCTGGCAATATCCTTTCCATTTAAACCCGGATGCTCGATGCCAGATTTCATCCTGCCGATGACGGCCATATCACCACCGGCATTGATGATGGTTTCCGCTTGACCCTCCTGCAAAAGAAGCTGTTTCGCTTTATCGACAATGTATCCCTTCCCGAATCCACCAAAATCAAATGTGAAATTCTCTTTTTTAACGATCCACTGCCTGCTGATTTGTTCGATAGGCTCCGTTAAAAATTTCACAATCCGCCTATTCGGTTTGCTGGGATTGTATCCTTCGTAAAAGGAATTCGTATAACCGATCGATTTCATCGCCTCACCAATAAAGGGGTTCACATGATATTCAACTCGTCTGGATAGTTTCAAAGCGTGTTGAAGCAGGTCAGCCAATGTTTCCTCCAAGTGGATTGGCACGTGAAGGGGACTTTCATTCAAATGGGCTAACGCATTTCCAGGAATGAACCTGCTTGCAGTTTGTTCAAATTGTTGAAATAACTGCTCCACCATTTGCTGCATTTCTTCATTCAGCCCGACAAGCTTGATAGTAGAATTCATGGCTGTGAACTGTGTCATCATCAATGCTTCGACCCGCCAGAACTTCCGTGTCCTTGAGCAAATCCATCTGAAGGCGCCTGAAAAAATTGATCCTGGTTGTCAGAGGAACCTGAATCAAAATTGTCCCCAAATCCGGAATCACCATTTTGACTTCCTTGGTCATTAAAATCCTGATGCCGTCGTTGGAACGAATCGCCATTGTGCTGAAAGCCATCGTCATTGGAAGCTGTACCTTGGTTAATATCCTTATTTGGATTCGAATTTGCTCCTACGAGTCCTGCAAAAGTGAGAAACGTAATCGAAGTGACCGATATGACTGACCATTTCACCTTTTTTTTCATGTTCGATTCTCCTTTATATACCATTATTCAAAAATATTCGTTTACAGTATGTTAAATGGATGAGTAGTACAACTATTACTTTACTCGTCAATGGTGAAAAAATAGTGAAAAAATGTGCTACCTCAATGAACACATGGATGGTTTCGTAAAGAATTTGTTATTTCAAAAGACTCTTTTCTCATACATCGCTGCTATAGCAAATAAAGATTGTTTAAACAAAGTTTCAAACTTCAAAATAGCTATTTTTGCGTTGCAGCATGATCGCTTTCAGCTCCAAACATAAATAGGACTACAAAAAAAACAGCATTCCGCCTAAGAAATGCTGTTCCCTTTTGTTATTTGCCTCTTTTCGTTTTTGACGATAATGGGATTTTGACAGTAAAAATGCTCCCTTTTCCCATGTCGCTGTCAACGCGGATCGTCCCGCCATGGGTCTCCACGATCCACTTGGCAATTGCCAGCCCAAGTCCATGGCCCCCAACTTGTCTTGACCTCGATTTATCCGATCGGTAGAAGCGTTCAAAGATCAAGTCATAATCTTCTCGCCTGATGCCGATTCCAGTATCCTCCACTTTGATCGACAAGCTTCCCCCTTCGATTGAAAGATAAACATGCACTTCTCCACCGTTTGATGTATATTTGATGGCATTATCGATCAAGATGTACAGCAGCTGAGTCAAGCGCTGTGAATCACCTTGTATATAAAGAGTTTCTGGGGCATGAAGTTGCAGGTGAATTTCTTTTTGCTCCGCAAGGGAACGGAAAGATTGAACACCTTTCTCCGCTGCTGAACTGAAATCAAACCGTTCATTGAATCTTTCCATCGCTCCTGAATCGCTCCTCGCAAGCGTAAGCATATCTCCTACAAGCCTCGTCATCCGTTTCACTTCATCCTTCATCGTAATGAGGAGCTTATTACTATAGTTGTCATCATTTTTCTCATCCATTGTCATTTCCATTGCATTAATGGAAGACATCATGACACTCAAGGGGGTACGGAGCTCATGGGATGCATCCGCAACAAATTCCCGCTGTCGGGAAAACGCTCTGCTTATTGGGACCATCGCCTTTTTGGACATGAAAAAGCTGATGATCAATGCAATCCCGATGAAGAGCACAGCCAATCCAACCAAAATGATCAATAGCCACTTAAATAACTGATAGGTAGAAGTGATATCCTTTCCTAGATAAATCCGTCCGACAATTTCACCGTTGTACTTGATGGGATGGACCGCAATGATCAATTGGATATCCTGTGGGCTTTGCGCCGGCTGTAATTCGTGTCTTTCATCTTTTCGCTCATGTATTTTTGAGAAATCTACTCTTAATTGTTCCCTGTGAAATTCTTCCTGATCCGGCGACCATCCTTTAATCAGGTTCAAAATGTCCGGGCGAAGCCCTGAGAGAATTTCATCCCCCATTATTAAATCCCCATCCGGCCCGGTAATATAATAAAAAAATTGGTCTACGTTATTCAATACCAATTCTTGGCCCTCGAATCCTGAAAGACTGGTTTGGTTCCTATGATTCAAATATTCCTCGATGCTATGTGCTTCACCATCCAATTTGGAATCAAGGTCCTGTTCCTGACCTTTATAGATGATTGTATATAATAGAGCAAAAACCACCACGATAAATAAAAGAAGGAAAAGCATAAGGAGACTGCTGTATATCCCGGTCAGGCGATACTGGGTATGCTTGAATATATCTTTTTCTCCACGGTTTCTTTGAAAAATAGAAAAAAAAGAAAACCTAGCCTTCAAATTTATATCCCACCCCTCTGATGCTTTGCAGCATATCCTGTTTTTCGATCATATCGAGTTTCTTACGAAGGAGCTTTATCGTTGCATCGATGGTTTTCGTCGATACGTCGGCATCCAATCCCCAAACCCTGTCTAATATCAGCTCACGGGGAAGGACTTGGCCTTTATTCTGGACCAGGAAATCCAATAATTGAAACTCCCTGCGGCTTAATTGTATTTCTTGTTCACCTTGGCGGACCGTTTGGCTCGTTCGGTTTAAAACCATATCATTAATGACAAGTCGATCTTCCAGGATCGGTGCATAATTACGTCTTGAGAGTGCCCTTAGCCGTGCCAAAAGCTCATCAATTTCAAATGGTTTGACTAAATAATCATCGGCACCGGCATCGAGTCCTTCAATCCGATCTTGGACTGCGTCTTTTGCAGTCAAAATCAAGATCGCACCAGAATACCCTTCTTGCCTTAAGTGTCTGCATACGGATATCCCATCCTCTTTTGGCATCATCCAATCTAGCACCAGGACATCATAATGGGATGCGTTCGCATAAGCATAAGCATCCTCTCCGTCCATCACCCAATCGACCTTATATCCACCCTTTTTTTGCAGCATGAAAACGATCAATTCACCCAGCTGTTCATCATCTTCTGCCAAAAGAATATTCAAGACTGTTCCTCCTTCGGTTACCTTTTCTTCTAAATGTTCGAGCTCTCTTCAATTATGTTTATTTTAACTCATAATTGTCAGAATGGGCATGGGATATGTTTTTCTTAAATGATTTCTTTGAGTGCCAATCTTCGCATGGATTGTAATTTAAATTATTCCTCATTTAAAGTTGATTGGAGCGGAAGGTGCGAGACTCCGAAGGGATCAGCGGGCAAGGTGAGATCCCGCAGCGGAGCGAGGAGATATCAGGCGGATGTTCGATTAAGTTCGGCACGTCGTGTGCCAACATCGAACGACCTCACTTCGTGTGAGGCCCCTCGGAAAGTGAGCATCCTTCTGCGGAAATCAGCTTTGCACAATCTTTTCTGGAATGACTAATGTGTTTTTCCAATGGAAAAAGGCGCTTTTCTTTTAGCAGAAAAGCGCCTTCATTTTGTTAAAAAATTATTTTTTTACATAAAGATTACACAAATATATTTACGATAAGTGCACCGCCGAATGCGATGAATGAAAGCAATGTTTCCAAGACTGTCCACGTTTTGAACGTTTCTTTTACAGATAATCCGAGATACTCTTTCACCATCCAGAAGCCTGCATCATTGACATGGGAAAACATCAGCGATCCAGCTCCTGTGGTAATGACGAGTAGCTCGAGGTTTACACCGGACATGTGCTTGATGATCGGCGCTACAATGCCTGCAGCTGTCGTTAAGGCAACTGTTGCAGATCCAGTTGCGATTCGGATCAGGCCGGCAATGATGAATGCGAGCACTAACGGAGAAAGCGAAAAGTTCTGCGCCATATTGGCAATCGTATCTCCGACACCGCTTTCAATTAATATCTCTTTAAATCCACCGCCTGCACCGATGATGAGTGCAATCGAACCGACGGGCAGCAAGCATTCTTCCGTAAGCTTCTTAATGGCTTTCCGGTCTCTCCCTTGACGATAACCAAGAAAATAGTATGCTGCAAACACTGAAATCAGAAGTGCCATCAATGGACTCCCGATGAATTCAAATGCTTTAGTTACACCTGATGGCACCGGCAAATAAGGCGCAATTGTCGAGAATACCAACAAGATGACAGGCAATAGGATGACAAAAAATGAAGTTCCCGTACTCGGTAATTGCTCCTTTTCTGCATCGACTTGAATCAATTCAGGTTCTCCTTCGGGTTTGACCCTCTTATGAATATACTTTGCAAATAATGGCCCCGCGATAATGGCTGCTGGAATGGCAATGATCAAAGAATATAGCAGCACTTTTCCAAGATTGGCTTTATATATGCTGATGGCTGCCAATGCACCAGGATGCGGCGGTACCAACCCGTGCACAATCGATAAACCGGCCACTACCGGCAATGCAATCAACAGGATGTTCTGTTTTGAAGTTTTTTGAATCGAAATCACAAGCGGCAATAATATGATGATGCCGACTTCGAAGAAAACGGGTAATCCGATAATGAATCCAGAAAGCAGCATGGCCCAAGGCAAGTATGCTTCACCAAATTTATTGATAAAATATCGGGCTACTTTGATTCCGGCTCCTGAATCCGCCATCATTTTCCCAAGAATCGTCCCCAATGCCAAAATTCCGATGAGGTGGCCCAATACGCCGCCGACTCCCTTTTCATAGGCACCAACGATTTTATCGAGGGATAGTCCTGACATCACGGCCAGAAACAGGCTGGCGAAAAGTAAACTGATGAATGCATGCCAATTCAGCCAAGTAACACCTAAAATAACGATGATGATGGATGTAAGCGTAATCAATAATAAGTATGTATCCACAACCTTTTCCCTCCTAAGCAATGATACATGTCAACTTAACATACTTTTCCGCAAAAAATAAAGAAGAAGAAAAATCCAAAGCCAAAAACGTGACGATAGTCCTATCATACCCAAGAAAGTCGTTCGTATGAAATTTGAAGATTCATAGAAATATTCCCCTAAAAAATACCTCTGCAAACTTCCAAGAATCAAAATGAACCAAGATAGAACCTTTTACCCCTAAATACGTAAAAAACGCTTTCCTATAAAAGAAAAGCGTCCTGCAAATCAACCTTTCACCCCGGTCAAAGAGATCCCCTCAACAATTCGCCTTTGGAAGATAAGGAAAACCACCATCATCGGCACAACGGCCAGTGTGCTCATGCCCATGATCGTATTCCATTGGATCCCCCCTCCGTCCCCGGTTGCAAATAGGGAGATCCCGACTGGCAGGGTCCTCATGTTATCAGACGAGACAGCGATGACCGGCCACAGATAAGCATTCCAATTCCCAAGGAATGTAATGATTCCCAAAGCTGATAAGGCAGGCTTTACTTGAGGAATCGCCACTCTCCACCATATCTTGAATTCGCTCATTCCATCTATCCGCGCCGCGTCCAATAAATCATCGGGGATGCCGAGCATGAACTGCCTCATAAGAAAGACGCCGAACGCTTCGATGAGCCCAGGGAACATGATGCCGGAATAGCTGTCAATGATGTTCACCTTACTCCCCATGACATACCATGGGATGACCAGCATTTCAGTGGGTATCATGAGGGTACTCAAGATTAAGATAAAAATGACTTTCACACCTGGAAACTTATATTTGGCAAGCGTATATCCAATCAGCGAATTAAAGATCAAACAGCTTAACGTAACAACAGCAGCAATGATGATACTGTTCATATACCATGTCAAAAAGCCCGTTTCATGAAAAATATACTTGTAAGCGGATAAATCGATTTCATGAGGAAAAAACGAAAAACTATAGAAGTCTGACAGGCTTTTAAAGGAAGATAAAATCATCCAAAGAAATGGAAATGCAACGATAGTGACTCCTGCGAATAAACAGAGATGGATGATAAGCTCTGAACCTTTGATTCTTCTCTTTTTCAATCCCATCACCCCTTAATAATCAAAATTTCTATTGAGGATTTTCAATTGCAGCAGGGTAACCAGCAGAATGATGATAAATAATACCACCGCGACAGCTGATGCATATTGCATATTAAAATCCTGGAAGGCGTTTTTATACATATAAACCACGATGCTGATCGTACTGTTCAACGGACCGCCTGCACTTGAACCGCTCCCGGCCGTCAAGTTTTGAATTTGTGTAAACGTCTGCAGCGATTGGATGACGCCTGTAACGGCCAAAAACACAATTGTCGGATTTAAGAGAGGAAAGGTAATCTTCCAAAACCACTTCCAGGTTCCGGCTCCGTCCATTTGGGCTGCTTCTATATACTGTTTGGGTACAGCCTTCAGTCCCGCCATAAAGATCAACATACTGAACCCCATGGACTGCCAAATCATTACCGTACAAACGCAGAATAACGATTCTTTCGGATCCGACAGCCAGTTTTGCGGAGGGATTCCAAACCAGCCGATAAACTCATTAAGAAAGCCTACATTCGGATCAAACATGAGACGCCATACCCAGCTGACAGCAACAATCGAAGTGATGTAGGGCAAAAAATAAATCATCCGATATATCCACCGAAAATGTCGGACACGTTCGATGGCGATGGCGATCAGGAGTCCGATCGCCATTTGCACCGGTACGGTGATGAAGACATATTTGCATGTATTCCAAACCGATTTCCAAAAGACTTGATCATGCCATAATTTCACGTAGTTTTCTAATGTGAAACTGCCTCCATATTGGGGCGAGAAAGACATGGAAAAAGCATAGACTGTCGGAAAGATTCGAATACACAGGAAGAATAACAGCGGGATGGTCAAGAATGAGTAGGCAATCATCGTCCTCCTAGCTTTTAGGCTCATTATCCCTGCCCTCCTTTTCATCCTACAATCTATTGATTGTTAAAATAGTCATCGCGAATTTGCTGCTGTTCTTTTACAAGGCTTTCGAAAGTTTTATCGATCGGCTCATTATTCAACAAGATCTTATCGATTTGTGCACTCATGGAATCTCGTTCCTTTGCTTCATCAACGAAGAAGGTAGCATGTGCGTGCTGCAAGCCTTGGACAAACGGTCCGTAAATCGGATCATTGTTGATGGAATCATCATTGGCAAATGAAGCAGAAGCAGGCAGCTCCCCGACATTCTTCAGCCAATCCGTTTGTGTTTCCTCCGAAGTAAGGAAATCTAAGAATTTCTCCGCAGCTTTCAGCCTTTCTCCCTTCACCCCTTTGGCAATTCCATTCGTCCAAAACGATCCAAAATTCGCTTCAAGCCCGCCTTCTGCTTTTACAGGAAGAGTCGCCACACCCCAATTGAATTTTGCTGCTTCCTTGATTGCAGCGATATCGAAAGATCCGTCAATGATCATACCCGCCTTTCCTGCTTTAAATGCTGTATTATAATCAGTCAGGAAATTAGGTTCGCCTATTTTATCTTTTTTGTTCATATTGATCCAATACGTAAATGCATCCAGCCCTGCAGGATCGGAGTTCCACTGAACCTCTTTCCCATCCTCGCTGAATGGTTCAATCCCCCACTGGCGGAGTAGGACTTCTTCAAACGCATGGTACCCCTGGCCATTTACGTCCCAGGCGAATCCCTCCTGCTCCAGTTTCCCGTTGTCTTTTCTAATGGTCAATTTCTTGGCATAAGCTATGAGCTCATCCCACGTTTTTGGTGGTGTATCCGGATCGAGTCCTGCCTTCTTGAATAATTCCTTATTCCAGAATAATGCGAGCGATCTTACAGCAATCGGAAGCGTATAATACTGGTCATCGATTTTCGAAGCCTGGATCATCGGAATATATTTCTTTTCAATGTCGGCAGTGGACATGAAGTCTTGAGGAATCGGCTGCAGATAGCCTTGCTTTACATACTGAGGAAGCCAGCCATAGTATAGATTTAAAATATCCGGGCCTTTGCCTGCATGCATGGCAGCTGAAACTTTCTGGTTGTATTGATCGTACGGAAAATCCTGTGCAACGACCTTAATATGAGGATTTTCCGCTTCAAACTTTTTGATCAAGCTTTTGATTTCTGTCACTTTGGCCGGGAAAGTATATTGCCAGTAAGTAATGGTCACATCCGAATCATTGCCTGCCGATTTGGTATTACTGCATCCAGTCAGCGCAAGCAAAGCGATGATCATGAAGACAACAACCATACTAAATAACCTTCGTTTCATTTATATGCCCCCTCCAGTAAACAATCATTTGAAAACATTGCGTATCATTATTACATGATTTAAAATCATTAGTTCAAGAATCACTATCCATCTGGCTGCTCCAATTCTCGGTCAGATCATCAAGCTTTTTCATACATTCAGCGATGCGATTTATCTCACATTTCAGCAAATGATTTTTTTTCTTTAATTCTTTTTTTCTTGCATGCATCCCCTTTTTCACTTCTTTCGGCGCCGGCCCCCCGCTCACTGATCGTACCTTAACGAAATGTGCAGGATCCATCGCTTTTTGGATGACATGTTCCGGCAGATTCAATGGACTTCCAATAATTGATTTTGAAGCTTCATCTACAATGGCTGCGGTTATTTGCTCTGCATTGAGCCCCTTGGAAAGAGCCAGATTCACCACTTCGCTTGCAATCGCATGTGCTGTCCGAAATGATAAGCCCGTCTCCCTAAAAACGCTGTCTGCCAATTCAGTAACTGTAGCAAAGCTGTGTTTTGCACGATTTTTTAGAACCTCTTCATGGACATCAATCGTTCCGACCACAGCCTC
The DNA here is from genome assembly GCF_003668575.1 of Falsibacillus albus. Taxonomy (NCBI): domain Bacteria; kingdom Bacillati; phylum Bacillota; class Bacilli; order Caryophanales; family Bacillaceae; genus Falsibacillus; species Falsibacillus albus. The sequence continues at coordinate 399,964 of NZ_RCVZ01000002.1, forward strand.
AGTCAACCGAAATACCTGATCAATCAAGCTTATCCCTTTCCATAAATATGGCTGCAAATCATCTTCCGTATCATTGATATCACCATACGGAGTATTATGAAGCATCTGCAAGACGGTCTGGGCATTCCCGATGCCGCTGGAGCTCAAAGCGCGTATGTGCTCCAATGAAACGGGATTTCTCTTCTGAGGCATGATGGAGCTCGTTTGCACATACGGGTCCGCCACTCGAATAGCAGAGAACTCTTGGGAAGACCATAAAAGGAGATCCTGGGCAAAACGGCCAAGATTGATGAATGTCAATTGTATGGCTGCAGCAATTTCCCCTAAATAATCAGCCCCGCCAATCGCATCATACGCATTCTTCACGACTTCCGGAAACCCAAGCAAGTCAGCCACCCTCTTCCGATTGATCGGAAACCCTGTCGTGGTGAATGCTGCAGCTCCGAGTGGACTGGCATTGCAAGTATTGTACGCTGCCAGCAGCCTTTTAAAATCACGGTCTACGACATCATATATGCCCGTGAGATAATGGGAAAACGTCATGGGCTGCGCCTGCTGCGTATGGGTATACCCTAAACAGATGGTTTCTTTGTACTGGTCGATTGCCTCCAATAACGTTTCCTGAAAAGAAAGCAAAGATGATAATGCAGCATGAAGTTCATGACGGAGAACCATTCTGTACGCAGCTACCCCCATATCATTCCTGCTCCGGGCAAGGTGGAGACTTCCACCCGCTTCGCCAGCCACCTTCATGATGCAGTCTTCTACAAGGAAAAAAAGGTCCTCATACCGCCCATCATAGGTCGTTTCCCTGATTGCCCTCATATCCAATGCCCTAATCCCATCCATGATTTTCCCAGCTTCTTCTTCAACCAACAGACCTTGCTCGACCAGCATGATCAGATGTGCTTTATGGATGGCGATCATCGGCTCAAGCAAGACACGTTTTGACTGTTCATAAGCAGGCGCCAGTACTACTTCCGCATATGTAGCCCCCGGAAACTTCTTTCCTTCTTTTTTTAAAATCCTATCTTTCTTATTCATATAGTACCGCCCCCCCTATCAATCCCTCCTATGCGACGACAAAAAGTGTATCGATTGAGAAACGCGTATTTTAAATCATATAAATTGGACAAAATCATTTAGAACCAGACTCTTGAAACTTGGAGCAAAAGGCCCTTTTAAATACAGCTGTTGATGTCCCTGAAGGTCTTTCCATGGGCGGTCCAGGAGCCCCGGAAAGGTTCATCCTGCATAAAAGAGAACGACAAAAAAGAATGCCCTTATTAGGACATTCCGTCTGAAACCTTTAAAACAATGCGCTGCATTGTGCTCGCCCCTTCATAAAAAAAGTTAAAAAGAAGGCAGGTTATCCAAATTATTCTCTTTGATGCCATCCGGTTCGCTGCGGAGGATATCCCTTCCGTATTTATGGAATACATCCACATGAGAGAGCTTTCCCGCTTTCGCTTCATCAAGCGCGGTCAAATAGTCCAATTCCCTTCCACTGTTCGTTTTAAAAGCAATCAGATCTCCTTCATCATTTTTTCGGACGGCTACAATCTTCTCTTTGCCGGAATCCGACCTGCCAACTTCTGCGCGAGTGTCATCTTCTGCTTGATGTTTGTACTCATCATAAATTTGCTCAAAATCTTTTTGATCCATTCAAATACACCTCCAGAACATATGTTTTTAGTATGTTCTGGAAAAAGCCGTTCTATGTGAAAGTTAATAAATTGTCTGTCCTTTAAAGTCCATTTCCTGAACCTATACATATGATAATACATCTAAAATAATTAGAAATCAGAAAGATTGGTGACAACATGAATCAATTCAGATTCCAGCCTTTTCGTCCTCATGGCGGAGGCGGGCACGCAACTTGGGCTAATGGCCATGGGCATGCATCCTGGGGACATGGTGGAAATTGGGGATACCATGGGGGATACCACGGAGGCTATCATGGGGGGTACTACCCTGGAGTTCCTTTCGCAGCAGGTGCTGTCACGGGATTGGCGGTTGGAGCAGCAACAACTCCCAATGCGTATCCGGTCCCGGTAGCATATCCACCATATCCATATCCGTACCCTTATCCTTACCCATATTAGCTCCTGATTTTTCAAAAGACGCATTCTGATTATTTGAATGCGTCTTTTACGTTGCCTATCAATTAGTTGAAAAAGTATTGATATCATTGGTCGGGTAGTATCGAAGACTGACCTTCCCTACCAGCTGATCCATGTCGACAAAGCCGATCCATGGCATTCTGCTGTCTGAACTTTTTATTCTGTTATCACCCATTACCCACAGCATTCCTTTAGGCACCCGTGTTTTCCCTGTTTTCTCCTTCAATGTAAAATCCTCCGTCAGCTGGCCGGATTCCAATTGATTCTTATACGCTTTTAAATAGGGCTCGTCTACTTCTTTCCCATTCCGAAGCAACTGATCTCCCTTGTATTCAATGGTATCTCCCGGAAGGCCAATCACCCTTTTCACATAATCCTCCGTTGGGGTGGCATGGAATATGACGATATCACCATGCTTCGGTGCAGAAACATCGTAATCAAGCTTATTGACAATCAATCGGTTCCCATCTTTCAAGGTCGGCATCATCGACTTTCCTTCAACGACATAATTCGAAAAGAGAAAACTTTTCACCACAATCACAATGGTGAAGCCGAGAATAACCGCTTTTATCCAACTAACCAATTCTCGTTTGCTTCTTTCACTCATCCTTGTCACCCCTTCTTTCATACATCTTTATGATGGATGCTTATCCATGAACAGCAGGATTAATGTAGCAAATGGTCCTATCAGCAAAGATAGGATAAACCAGTTGAACCCTCTTCTGTTTTTCCCCTGCGCCAAACCAGCATTGATGAGGGACAGTGTGCCCCATCCAACAAAATATTGATCCATCGTATAATCACTCCTATCAAACTATCCCACCAAAAATTTTACCATATTTTCCCCGATATTTTCTTCATAATTATAGAAAAAAGACTGTCCCTCCTTATCTGGAACAGTCTTTTAAAAGGTTCTATTCGTAAAGTTTGTGCAAAGTTGATTCCCGCTGCAGGATGCCCGATTTCCGAGGGGCGGGCAGTGTGAAAATATTATTTCAATCGTTTGCCATCGTAGACGTTGACTTTCATTGGAGCTGCCAAGTATTCCGGAGCAATGCTGCCGAAAGAGGTGAAGTGCTCACTTTTGTTATGGCTTTCGACCACAGACATATCCTCCCATACTTCTACCATGGTATAAATTCCATCATGCTCTGTATCCTTCATTAAATCATACGAAATATTTCCTTCTTCCGCTCTGGATGCTGTGACCAATGGACGGATTACATCAAGGAACGATTGCTCCTTATCGGTGTGGATTTGAAACTTAGCATGAATGACAATCATTTTTTCTCCCTCTTTCACAAGTTTTTTTGTGAGCTAAATTATCTCCATTCTGTGAGTTTTTCAATTGGCATCCGGAATGATGGATAGCCTTCGTCCGCAGCTTTTCCTATTGAAATCAGCATCACAGGGTAATATCTTTCTGAATCAATGTCAAATGCATCTGCAATTTTATCTTTTTCATAGCCGCCGATCGGATTCGTATCATAACCATACGCGCGTGCAGCCAGCATAAGCTGCATGGAAACCAGGCCGGCATCGATTAAATTCATGTCCTTCAGTTGATCCGTTGTCATCGTTTCAAACAATCCTTTTATAGCGGGGACTTGTTGATCCCTTACTTCTGCAGGCATATAGCCTTTTTCCACTGCTTGTCCATAAATTTCATCAATGTATTCAATACTATTCATATCAGCAAATACCGCAATGACCGCAGCAGATTTGTCCACTTGCCTTTGATTGAACTTAGCCAATGGTGCCAGTTTTGCTTTTCCTTCTGGACTGTCGATGACGACAAAACGCCATGGCTGTAAATTGACCGATGACGGTGCCAAGGAAGCTTTTGATAAGATTTCTGTCATTTCCTCACGGCTGATTTTGACCGTGGGATCATAGTTCCGGATTGAACGTCGTCCTGCTACAATTTCTTGGAAATCATTAATAAGTGTCGTATTCATTTTACATTCTCCTTTTTGCGATATTCTAGCTGAACGCTCTAATCTGACAGTCTATTCATTCGGATTGATTGCTTTAACGTTATTCTGGATTCTGATTAGCATATCCAATAGAGCAGCATGTTCCTCTTCGGTAAACCCCTTTAAGACCTTTTTAATGAAGCGTTGTTTTTCTTCCTTATAGCCAGCAATTTTATCGCGTCCTTCACTCGTTAAACGGACGAAGGTAAAACGGTTATCTGCTGGATTTTTCCTTCGGGATACCATTCCCTTTTCTTCCAGCTGCTTTAGGTGCCTGGTAACTGCCCCATTATCGATATTCACGGTCTTTTGCAGTTCTGTCTGGCTGATTTCCTCTACCTCAAACAACTTATGCAGCAAATCAAGCCGAGTTTGACTGATGCCGGTGCAGCGCTCAAACTTTGGACTTGTTTGTTTATTTATTTCATAAAAAGCATAAACAATTTTCTCTTCTAACGTACGGTCTTCGGACAATGCATCAACTCCTCCTTTTCATTAGTTGATAAGTCAATGGTTGACCCGTCAATTAATATAATATATTTAATCTTGGATTTCAAATAATTGAATTTAAATGTTTATCCTTTTCGAAAGTAGGGTACTAAAAATATTAAAATTTTCCCATCTTTACAAGGAGCTGAGTAACATTAGAAAAGTTACCGGAGTCAAGGGTCTGGCCGAATACCTGGTTTCAGTCAATTACCCCATGAATGAAGAAGAAATCAATCAGTTGATCATAAAAAAGAACATTCCCCATCAGAGACTGATGAATAACATTCTCGTCTTTAATTTGGATTATATTGATTGGTGGATCGATAATCGAAAAGTGACGCAAATGTAAAAAGCTTGTCCCAACCTAAATCAAGTGGTATTGGGACAAGCTTTTTTAGTTTATTGATTCGGCTCTTTTGTTCTAATTCATTAAAGGTTGTGTAAGGTTGATTTCCGCTGCAGGATGCTCGCTTTCCGCCCCAATCAACGACTAACTATTAGTGATGAAATGATGTTGAAAGAGGTTGATTTTATCCCCTATACTTATCGATGATTCGGGCATAGTCTTTACGGTGTTTTTCCCATTCTTCTTTTGGAAAATCCATTTCTTCCCCTTTCAATAATGCGTTGAAAACATCTAAGCATACATGCCAGCCTGCGAGATCCTTTGATGTGTGTTCAGTCAATACAGGGATGTATTCTTTTAAAATCAGCAGGGTTCCATCATCTATTGGAAACAACTCGAACCGGACCGAGCCTTTCCCCCACTCATACTGGAAATAAGAATGTATTTTATAATCGATAATGCTGATCGGAAAAGTAGAGCCCGTCCCGTCATTCATATGGAAGATGATCCGTCCGCCTTTCCCCAGATCTTCAACACGAAGATTGGGCATCCACTTTTTCAGCTTTTCATTCTCCGTTAATGCAGACCAAACATTTTCGATTGAATGCTCCATCGGACGATTAAACTGGGCGAGATATCCATCAACCTTTTTTCCTAGAGCTGCTAACATGGATTTTCCTCCTTATCATCGCCAAACGTGTATTTGAATCCCTTAACGATTATCCCGTCATCGGCTGGCTCAAAATCATATTCAGGCATCCGTTTAAAGTTCATCTTTGTATATAATAAGATAGCGTTTTTCATAAACTCCGCCGTATGCAATCCTACAGCAAAATATCCTTTTTTCCTTGATTCATCGATGCATCTCATGACCAAACTCCGACCGATTCCTTTTCCCCTGAAATCCCTGTCCACTGCGAGCATCCTGATTTCAGGATAGTCCGGTGCACCGGATGTCCATTCATAAGACTTGCTCTTTCCAGGAAACAAAACGATGCTTCCGACAATTAGATTGTCAGAAACGGCCACATAAATCTCTGTACCCGGCGAGGTGTCGTTTTTGGACGATAAGGTCCCTATTAAGGCATCCCAGTGATTTTCCGAAACAAGACTTCGATATTCTACATAGCACTCAATTCGTTTATCACGGACCATGTCAATTTCTACATCGTGCATCTTTCTGATTTGCACCAATTCCATTCCTCCTGTCATCCCATCAACATTTCTTTTATCTATTTCTACTTATATTTAAAACTTCCTTGAAAATCAAAAAAATCATTGTATCAGAAACATACGTTCGTATATACTAAAGATAAGAATAACACCAATTATGAATTACTTCAAATCCATATAGCTTAAAGGAGAATATGTGATGATCAAACCTTATTTATTGTTTAACAGAGAATGCGAAGAAGCTTTCCAAATGTATCAAGAAGCATTTGACGGAGAAATGAAAGCCATTCAAAAGTATGGTGACATGCCCCCAAATCCGAATTTCCCGATTTCTGATGATGATAAAGGTCTTGTTTTACACGCTGAATTGAAAATTACGGAGGCAGGACACATTATGGGATCCGATACAAGAGAAGAACATGGCGGCAGTGAAAAAGTTGCAGTCAGTGTTGAACTTGACAATGAAGGGAAAGCTTTGAAAGCATGGGAAGTCCTGAAAAACGGCGGAACTGTCCTAATGGATCTCCAGCCTACATTCTTTGCCAAACTTCATGGATCTGTCAAAGATACATATGGAGTTTCTTGGATGTTCACAGTTATGTAATGAGATTTGATAGTCAATGGCGGTTCCTTTATGGAGGGGACCGCCTTTTTGGACAATTATTGAGGCACGCAGTGAAACACAACTTGATTGGAAAGGTAATTCAACCTGAAATTCTGTTGGCTGATGATCCAGTCATAGACCTTTGGTACAGAAAAACAAATAGTTTCTTGTACCCTTTGTTCCCGTGAAGTACCAGGTGGTTCATGAAGAGGATGGATCTTGACTTCCCCTGGGATAGCAGGAGAACAGGTCGGCTTGATGAAGTTTTCGCGCGGTTGGCAAAATGAGGCTGTTTGTGCGATGACCACATCCGTCAAAGCTTTTATGTCCTGACATGTATCCATAAATATATCCAATGATACTAACCTGTCGTTTTGACAATTGAATCTTGTGCGGCAGTTAAAGTCGGTCACATCACAGGTGATCTCCGTTCCTTCCGGAGCGCATAAAAGCACGGATTCCTGCAGTTCAAAAGGAATCGGCTCGGAAACACATAGAAAAGAACCTATTATTTCAATGACCAAGTAGCCCCTTTTTATGATATTCACCTTTTGAAGTGTGACTGATTCACCGGATGGGAGCATGACAGCAACATCTTCCCTCCCGCCTGACTGCATAAGTTCTTCACATACAAGAGACGCCAATCCCTTTTGCGACAACGGGAGCCCCTGCTGGTCACTCAAATAGCAATCAATCAGACTATTTTTTATTAGCCTGCATAAATTGGGATTCAATGATTGCCGCCTCCTTTCCTTAAAACATCATTTTGATTAGGATATTCAGTCATCCAATAGCTTGTTCGCCTAAATTCTTGGTGGAGCATCATTCTCCCCTTTTTATTTTCGCTGCTTTTCCATGGTGAAAGAGAAAAGTCGTCCCTTTTCTCTAAAGAACGACTTTTCCTTTTGTGTGCAGAACTATAAAGAAATACACGGGAAAACCGCGCGGGCGTTTGGCATTGAAGCCACTGTGCGCCACGTATTCGTGACAGGATTATATGCCTCAACTACCGTTAAATAGCTATTCGGCGGTGTAAAACCACCCATGACAAAGATTTCAGAACCGCAAACACAAGCTGCGGCGGCCCAGCGTGAAGTAGGCATTGGAGCTCCGGTCGACCATGAATCGGTTGCTGGATCATAAATGTAGACATTGTTTGTGGGAGCGGTAGGATTGAGCGGGTCATAAAGAAATGATGTACTATTCATCGGTGCAAAACTTGGATCTCTTCCTCCAAACACATAGATTTTCCCTTGAAAGGCCTCGGCCGCTATGAATGCCAACGGTTGAGGCAAAGGAGCCCTTGAGGTCCACATATTCGTATTGGGATCGAAAACATCGTGGTCAGCAATATCATTTGTACCATCAAAGCCCGCAATTGCGTGAAGCTCTCCATTTAATGCGACCACAGCCAGCTCCGAACGCGGTGATGGCAGCGCCGTCCCCAGAGCCCAAGTATTTGAGGCAGGGTTGAACACTTCAACCGTATCCAATACGTTGCTTCCATTGCCATCGCTGCCACCAACTACGTAGAATAATCCATTCAGCACATCCCCCCCTACAGAACCACGGGGAACATTGGCAGCTGGAGCAGCTGTCCACGTATCAGTCGCTGGATTATAGAATTCCGCCGTATCAATCCCTGTGAACGCAGAAGGCGAAAATCCATGGCTGACAATCACCATCCCATTCGGAAGGAGTCCTCCTGCATGCGCCTCTCGGACAACAAGCAGATTGGACCTTGCCACCCATGTATCCGTCTGGCAGAAATAATCATCGACATTATCGATTGCAGCACCGTTATTTTCCCCGCCTGGCGCTAAAATGTGCGTAGGCGTACAGTTGAAAATGATTTGATTCCGGTTCAGGCTGATTTTCTTCTTTGCTTGAAGGGTCACCCAGTCATACACTTTTTCAGTATTGACACAAAGACTTTCAAGCTGCCGAATGGGAACAGCCACTTCGTTTTTCAGTTCTGGTTTTGCAGACTCTTTTTGTATATCCACATGATCTTGGTTAAAGATATCCGGACATTGCGGCGGGATCGAGAATGATCTGCACGTCCTCGTAATCTGTTCTCGCGGTGCGCAAAATGATGCATTTACATCAATCACTACATCGGCCGTCATTTTAATGGATTGACATATTTCTATAAAGACATTAAGCTCCCTCAGCATTTGATTGGCATCGCAAATCACATTTGAAAAGCAATTAAATTTAGTAACTTCGCATTGTAGTTCAGTACCCTCCGGAGCACATAATATGATTTCTTCCTCGATTGCAAATGGGATTGGCGCGGTAGTGCATGATCCATTTGAACCACTGATTTCAACCACGATAAATCCTCTTTTTAATACAAATACCTTTTGCAAGTCAACCGTTTCCCCTGTCGGGAGAAGAATGGATACATTTTTGCGCCCGTTTTGCTGAACGATTTCCTCACAAATAATTGCATTATCAGATAAAGGATCTAGCCGTTGTCCAGACTCATCCGATAAAAAACAAGTGGTTTCCAAAGGTCCATTTAACTGACAAGGATCTAGAACCATAACAATCTCCTTTCTATTACTATCTGACTTCATATATTTTATGCAATTGGTCAAGTCCTTGTATAGACGAGCGGCTATCAGGAGATAGATTTCATGTCGAACTTTTCCGAAAAGTAGACTACAACGAGTTTTTAAAAATGGATATGCCAAACACCTTTGTTGATTTCCGCTGCAGGATGTTCGCTTTCCGAGGGGCCTCACACGAAGTGAGGTCGTTCGATGTTGGCACACGGATGTGCCGAACTTAATCGAACATCCGCCCAACCTCTCCTCGCTTTGCGCTGCCCCCCTATTCCCTCCGGAGTCTCGCACCTTCCGCTCCAATCAACATCATACGATGAGTTATTTTAAATAAAACCGTTAAATACGACAATCTTTGAGAAAAGAGACTATCGTAAAAAATACCTATTTTATTCGTTGAAATAAAGTTTTCCAGCTCTTTTTTTCCTACATACGCTATATTGTTTGTTCAAACGTTCCAATTCCTGATCAATTCTTTCTTTTTCAATCCTTTCAAAGAGAGGCTTCACACCTTGCAAGGAAATAGACCGGGGAACGATTTCCTTCCAAGCAAGATTCTCTAATCCCAACATCTCCTTTACCTTGCCGCTTGAAAATGGCAGAAACGGCTTCAGCAGTTGTGCCAGATTGGCAATGATATAAAGGCAGGTCGTCATTGTGCTGAAGCAGTCCGATTGATTTTCTTTTATTTGGACCCAAGGCTTTTGCTCATCAAAATATTTATTGGCTGCTCTTACGAAATCAAAGATTTCTTCAAGCGCTTTTTTGAATGAGGCTTCCGTAATGAGCAATCCAGCTTCTTCATAAAGTTCTTGTGTTCGCTTTTGAATATCTTGATTGATTCTGCCAATAGGGGCAGTTCCATTAAATGATTTTTCAATGAATTTCAATGTCCGGTTGACAAAGTTTCCATAAGCACCCAACAGTTCACTGTTGTGGCTATTAATAAATTCCCGCCATGAAAAATCGGCATCGCGATTTTCGGGTGCATTGATCGTTAAGAAATATCGGATGGAATCAGGTTCATAACGTGCAAGCAAGTCAGGTATCCAAACGGCCCAATTCCTGCTGGTGGAAAGCTTTTTATTTTCCAGCGTCAAATACTCATTTGAAACGATCCGACTCGGCAGACCAGGGTTCTCTATTCCCATCAGAATGGATGGCCAAATGATTGTATGGAATGGAATGTTGTCTTTCCCATGAACGTAGTAGGATTTCGTCTTCTCATTCCAAAAATCCGCTGTATCCCTGCCATGATCGTTGGCCCATTTCCTGCTGGCAGAGTAATAGCCTGAAACAGCTTCGATCCACACATATATTTTTTTATCCTCATAGCCTTCGACCGGAACGTTTACTCCAATAGGCAGGTCACGCGATACCGCACGATCATGCAATCCTTCTTTTAAATATCGTTCCGTCAAATGGATGGCATTATTACGCCATAGACCCTTCTTTTTTGCCTCTTGAACATAATGATCAAGGTCCTCTTGAAAGGCGCTCAACTTAAAATAGAAATGCTCGGTTTCCTTGACCGTCGGAGACCCGCCGCAAACCTTGCACCTTTTTTCAACCAGGTCCAGGGGATCGATCATATTCGAACAGTAATCGCATTGATCTCCACGTGCTTCGTGGCTGCAGTGCGGGCAAATCCCTTCGACATATCGATCAGGCAGAAACTGCTCACAGGTTTGGCAATAGCATTGTTCAACTGACCTTTTATAAATTTCACCTTTTTCAAGCAGCTGAATGAATATTTCCTGGACAACTTCATGGTGCTCCTTTGAATCAGTCCGTGCATAACAATCATAGGTAAAACCAAGTGCCTCAAAATTCTTCTTAAACTCCTGATGGTACTTATCGGCAATCGAGTGAACGGATACTCCATCCTGCCTTGCTTTAATGGTAATTGGCGTCCCATTGCAGTCGCTGCCTGAAACGTACAAAACGTCTTCCCCCTTCATGCGAAAGAATCTTGCCAATATATCTCCCGGCAATAAGCTCGATATATGCCCCAAGTGAAGTGACCCATTCGCATACGGCCATGCCCCGCCAATAAATATACTCATTACGTGCGCCTCCTTTTGTAATAAAAAACCCCGCCCCTAGACAAATGAATTGTCTAAGGACGAGGGAGCGCTCTCGTGTTACCACCTTTGTTCACCAATAACTCACATTATCGGTCTCTATAAGTACGGAGTGAAAAAATCCACCCTTATACTCTGTCATTCATAACGAGTGACAAATCCCGTCTAAGTCTATTCCACAGTAGAAAGTCGACCAAGCAGCTCAGAGGCCATTTTCAATCAATTCTTTTCTGCTTCTTTTCAGCAACCGAAGCTCTCTGGAAGAAAAGGGGGATTGATTTACTTTTCTCATCATCGCATTTTTTTAAATAAATTTTCCTTATTATTACACAAATTCAAATTTTTATAAAGAATGTTTTTGAGATTTTCACTAAATTATTGTCTCTTCTCGTAAAGTTCGATGCAATTCATCAAAGGTTGTGCAAGGTGATTTCCGCTGCAGGATGCACGCTTTCCAAAGGGTCTCACCTGACTTGCTAATCCCATCGGAGCCTCGCACCTTCAGCTTCAATCAACACCCAATTCAAATTTTCATTAAAAGAACTATTTAAAACAACAGCCACATTATTTCACCCACACCCGAAGCGGTCCGATCGACGTCCAACCAGCTTTTAATGCAGCGGTAAGGTCACTGCCCTGTTCGTAGCCGACCAAGGATTCTCCCGGAAATGCATTTCCTGCAACCAGGGGGATATCCTTCCATAGATCATCGTGAACGTCGCCTGTTGAAAAGACATTGGAGATCCCTACGACGCCATCGTTCATATTAGCGATAAATCCGGCTCCCTCTCCGCTGAATTCACTGATGAAAAACTTTACATCTGAGTGATTTAAAAGAGTTGGCATAATTACGTTCTCCAGGCTGCTTAGCCGAATCCATTCTACCATTTCATCTGCACTTCTCACTTCACGCCAATGCAATACATCCGATTTTCCTGAATATGCAGTATGGAAAATCCAATCTGCCTCGAAAAGGATTTTAAATCCCATGGTTGATAAATCAAGGTTTGCATAGCTATCCTTAACGCTTGAAACTTCCCCTTTTTCAATAAAGTATTCAATATCTTTCAGGTCTGCATCTAAATTGGAAGAAATAATTTCGGGATAATAGACTGGTGCTTTAGAAAACAGCCCCCAAACATTCTCCTTTGAATGGTGGGTGAGCCCATGTGCCTCACAGACACTACCGCACCATGCAATATTATTCATTACGGCCTTATGGATGAATGAATTCACATTCTCTCTCTCCTTTACTTCTACTGAAATGTAACTTTCTTCGCCGGAACGATATCAGCAAACCAACTTAACAGCCCATTATGATGGTTGATGATTTGCTGCGCCGTAATTTCAGTCGAATTCCACGTGCTATGTGCATCCGACACCAATGTCACATCATACTCCTTGCTGAATGCGCTTCTGCACGTTGTATCTACACACATTTCCGTTTGGATGCCCGCTAAAACAAGATGTTCGATATCTTTTTTCTTCAATTCTTCTCCCAAGTTTGTATTGAAAAAGGAGTCTGGGGTGAACTTCTGAATGATGACATCCCCAATATCCGGAGCAATCTCAGGATGGATTTCACATCCTTTCGTACCTGATTCCAATGGCTCTCCCTCTTTCTCATTATGCTGGACATAAAAAATGGGTGTTTCGGAAGAACGTGCATCCGCTATTAATTTCTTAAGCTTTTGAATCAATTCTTTATGGTTATAAACCAGATCATCCTCATGGAACATCGCATTTTATACATCGATAATGATTAGTGCAGATCGTTTCATTGTTTTTTCTCCCTCTATATTATTTTTAACTACTATTCATGTTTCGATTGCGACTGCCGAATATGCTTTTTGATATATTGATTATCTGAGATATCAACATAGACTTTCAATCATATACCGTCTCTTTTTCCGGTGAACGCAAGAATTCAAATAGCAGTTTAATTTGGGAATCAGTATTTCGATTCAGTGAAAGCTCAGGAAGATGATCTTCATCAAAAAAATGAACTTCATTTGTTTCCAGGCCAGCCTCTGCTTTCCCGCCTATTACCTCACACTGAATAAAGAGTTTGTAGTAATGGTACGGTTCTGGTGGATGAGGGTGCTTGTTTTTGTCCAAAACAGCCAGAAGCTTTACTGCCTTCACATCGTAGCCTGCTTCTTCTTTGATTTCTTTGATGATATTTTCCGCAGGCGATAGGTCGATATCGCAGAAGCCTCCCGGCAAAGACCAGCATTCATCCAATTTTTCTTTCACCATCAAGATTTTTTGATCTCTAAAAACAACCCCTCTTACATCAACTTTTGGTGTTTGATAACCGTCCTCATTGTGAAAGAGTTCTTTGATTTTTCCCATGTCCAATTCGGTATATTGTTCAATGATCTCAGCACTTATATCACGAAGCTCCTGATATCGTTCGATGTCATAAACGTTTTTTGAAAAGGCCAATCCAGCCTGTGATAAGGATTGAATCCTCTTCGCCCATTCGAGCCATTTATAACTCATTCGGCACCCCAGTTTTTAACAGTTCGATCAATTCCTCCACCTTATTCAGGGAATGATCCGGCTTCACGCCAAATTTAATTGTTTGATAGTCCGGCAGCCATTGTACACCAATGGTCTGTACATTCGCCCTTCTTCCCGCTTCAATATCGGCATCGCTATCTCCGATAAATAGTGCGTCGGTAGGATGAACACCAAGGAGGGACAGAGCTTTTTCAATCCCTTCCGGATGTGGCTTAGGATCCAACACATCATCACCGGTTATAATGACTTCAAAGAGATCTTCCATCTGAAGTGCATCCAACGAGATATCCAAACTCCTTCTTGCTTTCCCTGTTACGATGCCTAGCTTGTAGCCTTCTTTTTTCAAATATGTAATCAAAGCATCGATTTCCTTATTTGGCTGTACAAATTCCGAGTGTTTCTTTTTATAAGATTGATAGTACAATTCAATCGCTTGCTCTTTTTGTGGGATTAATAGGTTCTTTCTAATGATTCCGGTTTCAGAAGGACCAAACATGGACTTGATTTCATCTGCGGTAAGTTCCTTGTCATCAAATTCCCTGAAGACTTGCTGAAATGCTTGAAAACAAATGGGCAGTGTATTCGCCAATGTTCCATCGAAGTCAAAAATCACAGCTTTCATAAACTCATCTCCTAAACAACTAAACTTTTCATGCTTAATGACAATTATTTCAAAGTAATCTAATATACTCAAATCAATTTTTTACAATTCTAAAAATTAGTATTTATCAAAGCGATGCGTTACACTTTTTCGTGAAGACTAGTTTCCAGGAAAAAATCTCAAATTGAGGATGTGAAGGCATTGAAAACTAAGAAACTCGGCAATCAAGGCTTGGAAGTATCAGAACTTGGACTAGGATGTATGGGCATGTCGGAATTTTACAGTGGAAGAAATGATGAAGAATCGCTAAAAACCCTTGACTATGCACTTGAACAGGGAATTAACTTCCTCGATACGGCAGATATGTATGGTGTCGGGGATAATGAAGAGCTTGTCGGCAAAGCGATCAATGGACGACGCGATCAAGTCGTGTTGGCAACGAAGTTCGGTAATATGCGCGGGGATGATGGGTCATTTCTTGGCGTCAACGGTCATCCTGACTATGTAAAAAAAGCATGCGACGCGAGCTTGAAGCGCCTTGACATTGATTACATCGATCTATACTACCAGCATCGGGTCGATCCGAATGTTCCAATCGAAGAGACAATTGGGGCAATGGCCGAGCTTGTCAAGGAAGGAAAGGTACGCTACCTTGGCATGTCAGAAGCTGCCCCGGCTACAATCCGCCGTGCTCATAAAGTCCATCCTATTTCTGCACTGCAAACCGAATATTCGCTATGGAGCCGTGACGTCGAGGACGAAATCCTTCCAACGTGCCGGGAGCTTGGCATCGGCTTCGTTCCATACAGCCCGCTTGGGAGAGGATTTCTAACCGGACAAATCAAACGATTCGAAGACTTGGCTGACGATGATTTCCGTAAACATTCTCCGCGCTTCCAAGGGGACAATTTTCAAAAGAACCTGGACATCGTCGGGAAAATCGAAGAAATCGCTAAGGGAAAAGGCTGTAAACCAGCTCAACTGGCACTTGCCTGGCTCTTGGCGCAAGGCGAAGATATTGTTCCGATTCCTGGTACTAAAAGAAGAAAGTACTTAGAAGAAAACATCGGGGCACTAAATGTTTCATTGACGAAAGAAGAATTGCAGGAAATTGATGAAGCTTCTCCCAAAGGAGTCGCTGCCGGTGAGCGGTATCCGAATATGAGCGGGGTTAATTTATAAACCAATTCTCATATTTTAAAAAGGAAAACCCTCGAAAATGGTGTGAAAATATTTTTCACACCTTTTATTTTGTTATGTTATTTACACGTTGTACAATATGCTGATACAAATAGATAATGATAGAGAAGCCAAAGAATGACATGAAGATTTGACTTGGCTTGAAGTTAATTAATTTATAAAGGTTTAATCGTTGATATAAATAATTTAAAGGATAAGAAAATAGAGAATCCATGATTAGATTAAGAAAAAAGTATCGTAAAAAATTGCCAAAGCTAAAATGAAAAATCCATAAAGTCCCCACGAAGAAAGGACCAAGGATAAAGCTTAAATCATTAAAAATCTTTATTTTCCATCCACCCATAACTTTCCACCATTTATATGGAACTGCCAATAAACACATTCCTGTTACAAGCAAAGAAGCTAAGATAGAAACAGGTAAATATCGCCGAATAGAATTCTTTGGAAGAAAAACAACCGATAACCAAGGAACGGTCATTTGAACCATACGAATAATATTGGATCTTTTCATTTCGTTGGGGATACCTCCTTTTACCTCATTATCCCCAAATGCTGATGTATGATGTACTTAAAAAAGTAAAAGGCTGCCCCTTTGCGGCAGCCTTTAAACTTATATTTTAATCATTTCAGATAAATCCACTTAACCGACATCTCTTTATGTTGTATGTCTTAATGGCAGGGGACTAACTCCCTTTCGCGGACGGACGGTCGAGCCTCCTCGCTCCGCTGGACATTGATACTTTTTCCTTGAATCAACAAAACACGAAGAACATACGCATGCAATCATGGCTATCTATTTCGGAAAATAATAATAAAACGATTCTATCTTCCCCTTTATCTCACAGCCGTTTCGCAGGAATACTTTTTGCATTTTGATATTACTCTCATGGGTGCTTCCGATATAGTAGGACGCTCCGATTTGTTTTAACTTATTCAATGATTGATAGTGAATAGGAGAGCTGTGTCCCTTCCCCCGCTCCTCAGGCAATATCCCGAAATAAAACAGCCGTCCTTCATCGGCTGTCCCAGGTTCGATATGCGGAATGGAGATGCCGATGGGGCAACCGTTCAATGAAATTAGGTTACAAGCATCCTCCCAAGCTTCGCCTAATTCGCTTTTGACTGATTGAAGATGTTCATCCATGGTGAGGGTTGATGGGGCATTGGCAGAACCAGACATACATCGTTCCCAGAACTTTTTAAAGTCTCCTTCCGTCAAGACGCCCTTACTCAATGATTCCCACTTATAATCTTTATTGCTTTGGACTTTTTTGAGATCCCGATATACCACAACCTTTGAAGCATGGGGTTGGAAGCCAAGATCTTTCAGTATTTGTGCCAATTCTAAATAATGCACTGATGTTTGTTGAATCGCAGCACTTATCCTTTTTAGATTCAGCTTCATTCCTGTATCTATTAAATTCATCAGGCCTGTTTTTATTTGGTCTATACATGGGTCGCACCCAGTCATTTCTTCAATTGCGATATAATCTGGAAGTCCGTTCAAAATATTGAAGAAGTCCTTTAAATTACTATCTATCTTCACTTTCAGGTGGTCCATATCAAAAAGTCCCTTCTCTTAAACATTAGGATACTTGAAAATGCTTTATGTCCTCTTTCTTTATATTTGTGCCAAATCCCTGCATTTTTTTCAGTGCGGTCCCAGCTAAGGAATTAATAGTCTGTAGAATAACTAATGATTTTTTTCCTGTTTCATTTTTTCTTGTTTTTGAAGATGGTTAGCCAACATGAGCCCCACCTTATGCAACAGCATCATCAGTATGCCCGCCAACAATTGATCCACCCTTTCATTTATGGCAATGGGCGTGAAGCTGCTGATCGGACCTATCTGAGAATAATTGCAGAGGTTGGCTGAATAATCTTTCAAAAATGGATTTTCCGAAATCCAAGGAAGTGCATTGATAATAAATATAAGACATGCAGGAGTGATCAATAAACCGCTGAAAAGAATATATATTCTTTTGTGATTTTGTGTAAATGGGGTCCGTGAATCCTTCGCTGCAATGGGCCACCACATGCTAAAACTTAATGTACACAGCCCAATGAAGTATATTTGGTGAAAGGTCGGATGGAGAAAAAAGAAGACCAGCATGAAAGGAAGGTGATAGAAGAACAGCATGACAGCAAATAGAAGTAAATTTACGAAATGGAATTTCATGAAGCGATTGATTATTTGAACTTCCGGAAGCCCCGATAAAAGTATGGGAGGAATAATAAAAAAAAGGATGCTCATTTGAGTCATATGTATGAAGAATGCTAAATGGATAATCATGCGAAAGGGACTCCCAATCGTGACATACAGCAATCCCATTGAAAGGAAAAAACGTTTGGAAGGCTGGCCAAGGATACTTTCACACTTGATCCAAAATAAGTACATTGTCAATGAAAAGGTAAGCCCTATCAATAACGGAAGATCCCACTCGATATAATCTGTGAGCAAGGATAACGTGTGCATAGATTCCCTCCCCAAACAGCAGTCTACATACACATGTTTATGCCAGGTGGGAAGGATTATAACAAGGCATTCGAAATTGACTGTAATGAGATATTTTTCACATTCCACATCTCATGCTTCATGGATTCATATTTTTTATATTCACCATTGAATGAGGACAATTTTAAACGATCGGCTTCGCCTAAATCAACTACATCAAGCCGTTCATCGATTACAGATTTCATTCCTGATGCCTTCTTTATTCAAATGCATCCCCCCTCCCTCCTTGCATACGCCTTTTCTTGTTTAAATTCTTCTGTCCATGATCGATGCCATAAATCATGACTGCCCACTCCTGGAAGATGAATTTCTTTTTGCCAGTCGATCAGCGAGCTTTACATTTTCCTTCAAATAAGGCGGCAAGTCAGGACGTTGAAGAATCTCCTCTGTCGTCATCCAAAAAACAGCTTCGACCTCATGCGGACTTTTGGGATAGGCTGTTCCTGAATAGTGATCGCAAAGGAAGACGATATCCATGACATGGATCCCAGAATCCGTCATAAATGTGGAGCTATTGACGTATTGAAGGTTGGATACCTCGATTCCGACTTCTTCGAAGATCTCCCGTTTAAGTGTGCGTTCCAATATATCAGTTGAATTTTCTTCGATTTCACACTGACCGCCAACAAGTGATAACATCCCCGCTGCATGTTCTTCATGCTTGCTACGTTCAATCAGAAGCCAGCGGCCATCATGATGGATGGCCCCTTCCACATTGACAATGTACATACGACTACCTCCAAAAAAAATGATGTATATATATTTCAATGAAAAATGGAGAAATCCCTTTAAAAGGGGGAAACGAATGATTGATGACTTAATCAAACTTCAAATTTGAAACTTTTCCTGCTTCTGATTCCCTTCCGACCAGCTTTCTCCCAGTGAAGGGCACCAGAACTCCATTCTGATTCCCTTCAGCACAACTTATCCCCCGTGACGGGCACCAGAACACCATTCTGATTCCCTTCAGTACACCTTATCCCCCTTGACGGGCACCAGAACTCCATTCTGATTCCCTTCAGTACACCTCATCCTCCGTGACGGGCACCAGATCTTCATTCTGATTTCCTTCAGCACAACTTATCCCCCGTGACGGGCACCAGAACACCATTCTGATTCCCTTCAGTACACCTTATCCCCCTTGACGGGCACCAGAACTCCATTCTGATTCCCTTCAGTACACCTCATCCTCCGTGACGGGCACCAGATCTTCATTCTGATTTCCTTCAGCACAACTTATCCCCCGTGACGGGCACCAGAACACCATTCTGATTCCCTTCAGTACACCTTATCCCCCTTGACGGGCACCAGAACTCCATTCTGATTCCCTTCAGTACACCTCATCCTCCGTGACGGGCACCAGATCTTCATTCTGATTTCCTTCAGACCAACTCTTGCCTCCCTGTAAAGATTCGATCTTATTCAAAATTTTTTCTGCTATTAGTAAAAAATAATAAAATGTTGATTTCCGCTGCAGGATGCTCTCTTTCCGAGGGGCGGGCGGTGAGCCCGCCACAGCGACTCTATATTATCTTCTTGTATCATTAAATTCCTCTTTGCTAGGGTCAATAATAACTTGGTTTGTATTATTTGATATTTTATTTAGGGAATGACAACTTCCATAGATTTATATGTATATTCATTCATTCATTCTTCTCCAATTAACACGCATAGTTAATTCTCTCCTAAAAAGCCTATCTAAAAGACTTAAACAAAATCATTCAAATAATGAAAATTAATAGAAAAGTTTTATTTTAATGAAATAGATTGTATAAATATGCTTATCGATGTATTCTTATTTTGCTTTACTAATTATTTATCTACCAGAAAGGGAAACAGCCATGAATTCTACATCAAAAAAGAAGCTTGGTGTATTGGGATTATCAATCATCAGCGTCAACACCATACTTGGTTTAAAAAATATTCCTTATGCAGCGACAGTCGGACCATCTGCCATTTTATTTTGGGTGGTTGCCGCACTGCTTTATTTCATCCCGATCAGTTTGATTGTGGCAGAGCTATCGACCACCTATCCGGAACAGGGTGGAATCAGCGCATGGGTAAACCGTGCATTCGGCCAAAAGGCAAGTTTTTTATGCAGTTGGTTTTATTGGGTGGCAAATTTCACATACTACCCATCCCTGCTGCTCGGAATAACTGTCAATATCTCATATGCCATCAATCAACACCAAATCATTGATAACAATTGGCTTCGAACGATCATCGCCCTGACTATCTTCTGGAGCGTGACGCTTCTGACATTGCGCGGAACCAAAATGAGCGAAAAGCTGGCAGCGATCGGAACACCGATCGGCCTTGTCGTTCCTGTCATCTTGATCTTTGGTTTCGGAGCAATCAGCATTTTCAGCGGTCATCAATCAGCAACTGATTTCAATGCACATACCATCTTGCCAAATAATCTTTCTTTGGATACCGTGATGTTCATATCAACTTTGATGTTTGCTTTTGCAGGAATGGAGATGCTTGGGACCATTGCCGGCGATGTAAAAAATCCACAGAGCACGTTCCCGAAAGCGATAGGGATAACGTCCGTGATCATCGGAGCGGTTTATATCCTAGGGACAATTGCGTTTCAGTTTGTCGTCAATATTAAACCTGACCAGACTGCAACTGCCTTATATTTGTTTGCCGATCAAGTGACAGAGCAGTTCCACCTGCCATTTCATTTATCGCAAGTTCTCGGAATTTGCTTTGTTATTTCGATCATCGGCGCCTTATCGTTTTTAATCCTGAATCCAAGTGTCATGTTTTATGAAAGCGGGAAGAATATCCTGCAGGCTGCTCTTGCTAAGAAGAACAAATCCGATATGCCTGCCAATTTGATTCTTTGGCAAGCAGCAGGGGTATCAGTCATTCTCCTGCTGTCAGGATTCATTCCTACCATTTCGAGTGCAGTGAACATGTTGATATTCATGGCGACCCTTGCTTTCTTCATTCCTTATGTTTATCTGATTTTGGCTTATATCAAACTTAGGAAAATCGATCAATCCGTCATTCGTCCATTCAAAGTCAAAAATAATACACTGGCTTTGATCGTAGCTGGCGCAGGGTTGTTTTCCGTTGTCGCTACGATTGTATTAACCTTGATCCCTGCACCACATACCACTCTTTCGCAGTACGCGCCACTTGTGGTCGGCCCTGTCATTTTTGGAGTATTGGGACTCTGGTTTTATCAGATGGGAACGAGAGAAAGCAAATCCTTACTAAAGAAGGCAAGTTAATAAAAAGCTCATCTTGCAAAGGCAAGATGAGCTTTTTGTATCATGTATTTTATTCAACGGCGCTTTCTAAAATCGAAAACGTACCATTGTCACAATTAATCTCTGCCATGGCGCCGTATGGCAAAATAAACTTCGGTTCGGTATGTCCGAAATTCATGTTATACAATATCGGCATGTCCTCCAGGCCATATTCCTTCATGACCGTTTGAATTTCAATCTTATACTCCTCATAGTACTTTTCATCCTGTGGTTTTCCAAAGATGATTCCATTTGCTTTTTGCAGGATTCCTTGAGCTGCATAATTTCGCAGCCAATACGTCAAAAATTGGGGCTCAGGTTTATCTTCAGACGTTTCAAAAAATAGAATACTTTCCTTCCAATACTCCTCTTCCGGCCAAATCTTCGTTGACTTTGCAAATTCCAGGACCTCGATACAGCCGCCAATCAAGCTCCCCGTTGCGGAACCAGCTCCTTGCAGCACTTCGATTCCTGAATTGTTCTTCATGGATCGCCGTGTATGTTTATTATCTTCCTTCCATTCCAAACGTTCGCTCGTCCATTTGGCAGCGGCCAGAATTTCGCCTATCGGTTCATTGGAAAAAAGCGTCCGCTTCACCATTTCGACTGTATATGGATCCATCTCCACATTTTCTGCGAAATCCGTTAGTATCGCTGGTCCGTAAAACGAAGAGACTCCTGCCGTGTGGCAAAATAAATGTGAAATCGTTACATCGGAATAGCCCATGAATATTTTGGGATTATCACGAATGACATCGAAATCGATATAAGGAAGCAGTCGGATGCTATCGCTTCCGCCTATGTTGGCAATGATCCCTTTAATGTTTTCATCCTTGAAGGCAGTCATCAAATCCTCCGCACGCGCCTCCGGATGATGGTATAGATAGTCCCCGCCCTTCATGCTGTTTGGCATCGCGATCACATTCAGGCCAAAGACTTCTTCCAACCTTTGGACACCTTGCTTATATCGCCATCTCAGTTCCGGCTCACCTGCCCCTCCCCACGAGGGGCTTACAGTCGCAACTGTGTCACCTGGCTGCAATCTTTTTGGTTTTATCAACATGTTACTCCCTCATTTCAAGCACTCATTTTTTATCTATCTACAATATTATCTATTCTTGATAATACCTTTTCCATCAGATGCTGCTTCAGCATTCACTAAAGAACAGTTTGTTTTAAACATCAAAAAAGTTCGGGTTGAATCTATGCTCCAATTGAAATAAACGACGCTCTTCTTCTTGGTCCATCAATGATTTTTCTTTCAGTCTCATGTAAAGACAACGAATAAAATGCTTTATATTTATTCTCTTCTTCAAGTTGGCAGCATCGACTGAAGAAGCCTTATCAACTTCAAGTTCATGTAGCCAATCTACTAGAATCCCGACTTTTACTTTTTTCTGAACAATCATTCCTATAACAGGAATCGCCATCCGTTCATCTTCTTCTGCATCAAAGACGGCAGGGGCATTTCCTAGCATATTCTTTATGCTGTTTAAAATCACAATGCACTCTTCCAGACCAGCAAATCGACTCTTGACACACTCATCAAGAGCGTCGCTGATATGTGCGGGGGCATGAGCCCAGCCTTTTCCATCAACAAAGCTTCTAAAATCCCTCTCTAGCGAGCAATATTTAGTTAATTGACACAATAATCCTTGAAAATCTTCTTCCCCCAGTAAATTCTCTTCATTATCGCGATGAAGAATCAAGGCAATCAGCAGCGAAGAAAATGACCTTAAAAATACACTGTCGCTCTCAATTTCGCCAATTTCAAAATATAACATCTTACTTGACTGGGCTTGCTCCAATAAATTCTTCAGCTCGGTTCCATTCAGGAGCTTTTGCTCAATCAGCCATTTAAAGAGAATGGTATATCCTAGGTCATCCCTCAATTCTCCGTCAGGTGAACTTAATGATCCCATGACAAGCTTCACTGCTTCAAATACACTATATTCATCGGGAAGACGGTAATCATTATTCTTAATTTCCTGTAGCATATTTACTAATGACATTTTATATATTGTTGGTTCCCCTTTTCTATTAATATTTTGAGATTTCATTTATTACGGCTTGAAATTTATCACAGTCAGCCTATACTTACGGTTGTTCCAAATGTTTGACTACATTCCACAATATTTTTAATTTCGACGAAATCCGCGAAATTCCTTTAGTTTTTACACACATACACTTTTGCCACTAGGAATTTTTCAATCTGCGATTGCACATTCTAATGAATGAGGTGAGATATATGAAAAATTCAAGATGGTTCTTATTAGGATTACTCATTGTTCCATGGTTGACATTCCCTTTGCTCGGAAAGAGCTCGATTAAACGATTTCTTCCTGCTGTTCTTATCATTACAGTAGTGACAAAAATAATTGATATCATTGGAGACAAACGATATTGGTGGAAATTTTATCAAGATCTGCCTCCGATTAAAGGTGTGGATGTATTTAATCTTGGCCCATATTTCATCACCAGCCTATGGATTTTAAAAATGACCTATCAAAAATTCTGGCTTTATGTACTGACTAACGTGGTCGTTCAATACCTCTTTATTTTCTTTGGGTTGGATTTTTTAAAGAAAATCGGCATCGTATCTTTAAAGAAAATACCCAAACTGCAGTATTGGGCGGTTGACTTATTCAGATTACTTTTGTTGTATGCCTTTCAAATGGGAAGAGATTATTATACAAAGAAAATATAATGAATGGATTGCTTATCATAGCCAGAATATAATTTTAGGAATATTTACTGAAAAAACTGAAAATATAAGTTAGCATATATAATGCGCACTAAAATTATCTATAAGGAGCTGGTTCTTTTGAGTGGACCCTAAATTATCCGGAACTTGGTATAATACATTATCTGTATATAACAATACCTCCTACTTTTGTGAATATTGCAGCAGCGAAACAACCCCGCAAAAAAGGTACAAGTGTGTGGAACCTCATTTATCAGGCAATCTCACCACAGGAACTATTTTCATCTGCACGGAATGCAATAGACCTACCTTCTTTGAAAATCAATGAAAATATTCAAATACCCTCACTGAAATGGGCTAAAAAGCTTTCTACACACAGCTATTCTCCATTTAATTTTTAGAGGCTCTTTCTTGGAAGAGCCTCTAAAAGATAATCTATTATTTATTTCTCATAATGTATTAAACTAAAATGGAATAGATACTGAAAAAATAATAGAAATGGGGCGTGAAAAAATGGAGCTTACTTATGAGGTCATCCCGGATGAACAGATTGAACTTTGCCGGGATGCCTGCAATGAACTGATGGCGTTTCAAAAGTCGAAAGCCCGCATAAAACCGGAATTGTTCGACAACATGAGCTTTGAAACACGATTGCTGCCTTCCATCCGAAACGCTGTACATAATCATACAGTTATCGTAAAAGACGGTGAAGAAATCGTCGGATATGTATATTCAAATGTTTCACCGAAAGAAGCCTATTCCAATGAATTTGCCATTTTTTTCGACCTGTCATCGGTCAGCAAAAGGAATGTAGGCTGCCTCTCCCAATTTTATATAAAGGATCAATACAGAAAATATGGAGTCGGTTCCAAGCTTTTTAACTTGTCGATGGAATGGCTGAAACAATTTGAAGATGTCGAGGATTATTTCATCTACGTCTCCAATGGAAATGAAAATGCATTAGAGTTCTACAAGCGAAAAGGTTTTTCTGTCAGCCATGATATATTGGACGGTTTCATCACCGTTTTGAGGAGTAAGAAACTGGTTGAGAAGGAATAAAGGTTTCTTCTTTTCGAAGGGCGTACTGGATGAAGGTCCAATACGCCTTGTTGTTTTTTCATCAAGCTCTTTTCATAAGGTTTGTGTAAGGTTTAATACCGCTGCATACTGGCTCATCCGGAGTGCCTTGTTTCCTGATCCTTCAATTCACAAGCCTGGATATCCAATGACCATAAATCGGAATTCAATACTACATCTGATGCAGTGATTGTAAGTCTCTTATGAAACTTTGGACCATCCAAAACAAACGTATGATATTCTCCATTTTCCCCCATGACACAGCTTTGAGTGTGATGGATGTCAGAATAAAAGCGTTCATCCAAATAGCGGCCGGCCCACGAAGAGTCAAAATGCTTCATATGGGCACGGCAAACAATGGATTTATAGCCGAGGGATATAAAATCCTGAAGCAGCCGGGAGGTTTCGTCTTCTTGAATCCAAATTGGAAACATCGGCTCCAATCCAGCTTGTCGCGCTGCATTCTCGTTCCAGTCACGATCTTCTCTCGCATATAAACTCCCAAAGACAACTGCTTCTGCACCTTGTTGTTCTTTTAAGCGAGTCAATGCTTGTTTCAATGACTTTTCATACTCCCCAGCTGAATCGATCATCAGCAAAGGTATTCCCAGAGCTTCCGCCTGCATGCTTAATATCTTTAATTTCAGACCATGGGCATGATTCCTCTCGTCTTTGTCTGAAACCATCGATAATAGGCAAATAACTTCATGATTTTCTTGAAGGGTTCTATGCAAAGCGAGACAGCAGTCTTTGCCTCCGCTCCAACAAACAACTGTCTTTTTTGCTTTCTTTTCCATCATTTACACAACCTTTTTAAATTGACTTCCTACAACTAAACAATAAAAACAATGGAATCCTGAGCCTTCTCTCATATTCTTCTTCGTCCTGGAAGAATTCCCTGCGGGGAGCAGCTTCCTTCAAATCCGTGATTTGGAAGCCTGCCTGCTGAAGCTGGATGAAATAATCCTCGATCGTCCGGTGGTACTTGACGACATGTTCACCAATCCACGGTTCTGTTCTTTTTCCACTTTTGAAGTAATCATCCACAACCCAATCCAAGCGCCTTCCTGTTTCACTCATGCTTTTAAAAGAGGCGGTCAGTAAAGGATGCTGAACGCTGAAAACAAAACGGCCATTTGGCTTAATGGTTTTATAGATTTGTTTCGCCAATGATGCAAAATCATCAATATAATGGAGCGCCAATTGAGAGACGACAGTATCAAATGAGTCGGGTGGAAAATCGAATCCTTCCATCGATGATTCAATCACTTCGCCGTTTTTTCCTCTAAGCGACTGAGTTGCTTTTTGGCACATATTCGCTGAGCCATCGACACCAGTATAAAATCCACAGTTTTTTTCCAAAAGGGCAAGTCCAAGCGATGCATCTCCACATCCTAGATCTAATATATGCTCTCCATTGATGTCTCCAAGCAAATCAAATAAGACTGGGTTTTCAATCAAGGTATTCGGACTTTCCGGCCTGTGCCTTCTGTTCATGTACCGGTCAAAAAATTCTTCTGTATCATAAACCTTGGATCCTTTGTACTCCATGCGTATCCCCCTAAATTTATTTTAAACGAATCGACCTGATAATGAAAAATACAGTAATGCCAAGTATCGCGATGATAAATAAAATCATCGGCCAAGCGTCCATAGCTTTATGACTCCCTTTGGAAACTTGGACCATTTCCCAACCAATATAGACAAAGTAGGAAAGAATGAAATTTTTCAGGACATTGACCAGCATCCTGCTATTTTTGTATTGCCTCTCCGCATTTTCCTCCGTTAAATTAAGATAATTATAAATGTGCGGATATTTTTCCAGTACATACATCCCAAGCCACAAAATTAAACCTAATGCCGGCAGCAGCAAAATGGTCCATTTAGATCCTGTTCCATTCACATCCCCTTTGAAATTAAAATGCGTCGGAATCGAATCTGGCAGTGATGGCCAAACCAACAACAAATAGATGACGTTTCCGATTAGGATAATCAAAGCGGCTAAATCAAGGAGTTTCTCCAACGGTGTTTTCTTTATTTTTAATATGGGGCGGCCCCTCTCATCCATCGCTTTTCCTCCTTTTTTGCAAACTTCCCTTTATACGTAAATCCCTTATGGGAAGTTTCATTTTGATTTTGACACATCTATATTTCTGAATATTCCCTCATATCTGAGGTGAATATAGTATAATTCCCTATAAAGGAGGCGTATTGATGAAAAGGATTATGGATGAAAGCGATTTGCACCATCGTCATAAAGAAAAAATCTTTCAATTATTGAAAGAGGAACCGTACGCAAATTTCTTAGGCATTGAACTGCTGGACATCGGTGAAGGGACTGCCGTTGCGGAATTGGATATTCAAGATCACATGTTGAATTCACATGGGACCGTCCATGGTGCGATTACATTTGCCATAGCGGACTATGTTTTTGCGGCCGCTTGCAACTCATATGGAAAAACTTCCGTCGGCCTTTCCACCACCGTCAACTACATGGCAGCAGGAAAAAAAGGCTCTAGGCTGAGAGCAACTGCATCAGAAGAAAAGAAAAACCACCGCACCTCCTGGTACAAAATCAGAGTCGAAAGCGACGGTGAACTCATCGCGACGATGGAAGCATTGGCCTATCGCAAGGATCACTATTTTGTCCCAGTTGACTAATATCTGTACTTTAAATGTGGTCTGTTACATGCCCCTTCCATGAATAAGGGGCCCTGCTTTCCCTTAAAAGGGCTTCGAGATCTTCATACATGGTCAATTGTTTTTTCGCTTCTTCAATCTGCATCCATGTTACTTCTTCAATTTCGTCTGGATGGGATATACCTGCCACACCTCCGATGACTTTCCCGATGAAGGTGAAAAAGACCACATGATGGCCGCTGTTTTCAAAGCGTGCTTCTGTCACCGCGCAGATTTGACCCACTTCCGCATCGTAGCCGGTTTCTTCCTTTACTTCTCTTATTGCCCCTTCTTGAAGGGTTTCTCCTTCTTCCACTGCTCCGCCTGGCAGTGTGTAATAGGATCCTTTTGGTCCCCTATTTTTGACCATCAAAATTTTCCCTTTCGCAAAGATTAGAGCGTAAGCAACATCGACTCGTTTCATATGGATGCCTCCAATTTTAGTTGGTTAGAAAACTTTTTTCGTTAAACCTGTTGCTATTCGTCAAAGGTCGAGCAAGGTTGATTTCCGTATTTCCGTGGAAGGATGCTCGTTTTTCAAGGGGGGTCTCTCCCCCTGCGGTGTCTCACATGTCCCGCTGATCCCTCCGGAGTCTCGCACCTGCTGCTCCAATCAACAACATAGGATGAATAAATTACAAGAAAAAGTGATTTACAACAATTAGTCTTTAGAAAACAGGGGTCAAAAATAATAAAGTGAGCAATGCGCAAAGAACGGTACAGACTGCGATAATGTTATTGAAATGATGTCTTCTCTTTTCATTTCCTGCGGATATTTTCCTTATGTATTTCCTTGCTTGAAAGGCAATCCCCCAAATCGATCCAATCATGAGGAGCAACATGAGAATTAAGGCTGTGCTGGGATATGATTCTGCATTCGTAGCTAAAAACAAGGTTGCCCTAATAAAAAGAAACTGTACACATATCAATAAGCTACAATACAAGATGAGCAAAAGTGATTTCATTCTCTATTTGGCACTTCCTTCCTGTGATTTTACTCTACCATAAAAATATTTGAATATTATGTATTTCGTACATAAAATGTTCATTTTCGATGATATCATATACTCTAGCCGCTGGACTCACTATTGAATGATGCGTATCCATGGGATTTGCTTATTTCGTTCCCTGTACGGAATCCTTCCTTCATATTCCATCGCATTCGAACGACTCAACATTAAAAAGCAAGTCCCCTCAGAGGAGACTTGCTTTCATTGAATCTATTACACCCACCACATATCGGCAGGCTGTTCTTCGATTAAGATTCCCTTCAGATTTGTGACAGCTCGCATGAAGCCTTCCGGAATCGACATCAATGGATCTTCGTGTTCGATGCTGACGACGTAATCGTAGCCATAGGTGCGAAGGGCGCTCATCATATCGGACCATTCCTGTATGCTATGGCCGCAGCCGACGGATCGGAATGTCCAAGCACGGGATTGGACGTTTCCATAGGACTGCATATCCAAAAGACCATACATATTGACGTTGTCCTGATCAATGTAGGTATCCTTTGCATGGAAATGGTGGATTGCTCCAGCTTTGCCCAGGATTTTGATTGCAGCGACCGGGTCGATGCCTTGCCACCAAAGATGGCTCGGATCGAGGTTGGCGCCGATGGCATCGCAAGTGGCTTCACGCAGTTTCAACATCGTATATGGTGTGTGAACAAGGAAGCCGCCATGCAGCTCAAGGCCGACTTTGACATTATGATCCTTGGCAAATTGACCTGCTTCTTTCCAATATGGAATCAGTTTCTCTTCCCATTGCCAGTTGTATACATCACCATATTCGTTTGGCCATGGAGCGACCGGCCAGTTCGGATGCTTGGCGCCTTCATGGTCACCTGCTGTTCCGGAGAAACAGTTGACGACAGGTACGTTCAATAATTCCGCGAGGCGTACCGTTTTCGTGAACGTTTCACGGCACTCCTTTGCAAAAGCTTCGTCAGGGGAAATTGGATTCCCGTGGCAGCTGAACGCACTGATTTCCAAGCCTCTGCTCGTCACTTCATTTAAGTAGGCTTCACGCTTCTCACTGCTTTCAAGAAGTTCATCCAACGGGCAGTGGTCATTCCCAGGGTATCCTCCTGTTCCGATTTCAACTGCCTTCAGCCCGGCATCTTTCACATAGTCGAGCATTTCAGTGAACGTTTTCTCTGCAAATAATACAGTAAACACGCCTAATTTCATTGTTATTTCCTCCTATTCAAGAATGATGCTTCTTTTTTTCTCGCTGCTTTCATAAATCGCTTCGATGATTTTGGTTACGTGCAAAGCTTCCTCCGGCTTAACGAGCTGTTCCGTTTGACCGAGGCATGACCCGACAAAATTCCTTGCTTGTTCCAAGCCGTAATCTTCTTCGCCTGGAATCCATGATGCCGCGCTGTTAAACAACATCCCATGTTTAGCATAGTTCAACCGGAACGGAAATACATCCAGCCCGCCTTGATCTCCGGAGATGCTTAATGTTTCTTGATCTTCCTCGATGTTGGCCGCCCATGTCGTCTCCAGCATTAAGGAAACATTGTTATCGAAGCGGACATAGCTCGTCACATGGTCGTCGACATCAAATGTTTCATGGTTGAATGTTCCCCAAAGATTCACTTGATCTGGCTGTTTGCTCAAAATATTATAAGCAGTACCCGATACTTCCACTGGCTCGGGGTTTCCGATCAGCCATAGCGCAAGATCAAGCAGATGGCAGCCATAATCGATCAGGCTTCCCCCGCCTTGAAGGCTCTTGTTTGTAAATACTCCCCACCCCGGAACCTTTCTCCTTCTTAAAGCCTGGATGCGAACGACGATCGGCTGGCCGATTTCATTTTCTAAAATCACTTTTTTGGCTGCTTGTGATTCTTTCATGAAGCGGTAGTGAAACCCGATGCTCAATACTTTCCCTGCTCGCTTCGATGCTTCAACCATCTGTTCCGCTTCTGCCGTTGTCATGGCCATCGGCTTTTCGCAAAGGACATGAAGCCCTGCTTCCAATGCCTTGACCGTAATCTCTGCGTGAAACTTATTCGGCGTGCAAATGACGACAGCATCCACATGTGGAAACATATCCTGATAACTTTCAAAAGCATGAGGAATTTTAAATTCCTTTGCCACGCTTTCTGCACGTTCAAGGTTCACGTCAGTCACGGCAGTAATCGCAGCCTGCTCAGACAGTTTTTGGAAAGCCGGAATATGCCTGCCTATCGCAATTCCGCCAACCCCGATGATTCCTAATCGCAATTTGTTCATGGCTGCACCTTCTTTTATATTTTTCATCTTAATGTATGAAACTGTTAATTCTTTACCGATACGCTTTTGCCGGTTTGGCTTGATTCCAATGCAGCCAGGATGACATTCAATGATTTCATGCCTTCCTCTCCGGGAATCGGGGTTTCGCGATCTTCTTTAATGCTTCCGATGAAGTGGCGGATGACACCTGAGTCGTTTTGCCCGCCTTCGTCGTTCGATTGTATTTTCCCGAGGTCATAATTGACGACTTCCCCATTTTTGTATTGAACGATCAACGAGTAATCCGGGCTTTCTTCCAGGCGGATAATTCCTTTCTCACCATAGATGATGGTTGAGTTGTCTTCTCCCGCCACATAAGACCAGCTTGCAGCAAGTGTCCCGATGATGCCGGACTCGGTTTTCAAAATACAGACCGCATTGTCATCGACTGATGCCCCTTCTTTGGCAAGCGTTCCGACGAATGCGGACACTTCGGAAATTTCATCGCCCAAGATATATCGAAGTAGGTCGGTTTTATGTACGCCCAAGTCGCCCATCGCACCGATGAATGCCTCGTCTTTTTTGAAGAACCAGCTGTTCGTGCCATCTACGCTCCAGCCTTCAGGACCGTCATGGCCAAACGCTGTACGGAAGCTGTAAATCTTCCCGATTTCTCCTTCCTTGATCAATTGCTTCGCTTTTTCATGGGAGCGTACAAAGCGTTGATTGTGGCCAATCATCAATTTCCTGCCGTTTTTCTTTGCAGCCGAAATCATATTTTCCGCTTCTTCCTTCGATGTAGCCATCGGTTTCTCGCATAATACATGCTTGCCGGCATTCAATGCAGCAATCGATGCCGGGGCATGGAGATAATTTGGCGTGCAAACACTGACAGCGTCGATTTCATGGTTTGCCAGCATTTCTTCATAGCTTTCATAAACTTTTCCGCCATACTTTGCCGCTTTTTCTTCAGCACGCTCCAGTTTCACGTCACAAAAGGCAACGATTTCTACATCAGGATGATTGGCATATTCAGGGATGTGGCGGTGGGACGCAATGCTCCCGCAGCCAATGATACCTACTTTTACTGTTGTCATTGTGTATTCACTCCTTAGTTTTCTTGGTTCTTAATTGCTTCAAGCGGCTGTGCATTTCCGTAAACCGGACGTTTATGGTCTGTTGGTGCTGCCCAGCTGACGGCATTGGCAATGACTTTTTGGATATTTTCATCATGGTATGTTGGATACGTTTCATGGCCGGGACGGAAATAGAAAATCTTGCCGTTCCCTCTGCGATACGTGCATCCGCTCCTGAATACTTCCCCGCCTTCGAACCAGCTCAAGAATACGAGTTCATCAGGCGCTGGGATGTCAAAGTGCTCGCCATACATTTCCTCCTGCTGCAGCTCGATGTAGGAATCGATGCCATCAACGATCGGGTGGCTCGGATCGACGACCCAGAGTCTTTCCTTTTCTCCTGCTTCACGCCATTTCAAATCGCATGAAGTCCCCATCAGTTTTTTGAAGATCTTTGAAAAGTGTCCGGAATGGAGGACGATCAAGCCCATGCCATTTAACACTTTTTCAGATACTTTCGAGACGATTTCATCGGATACTTCATCATGGGCAAGGTGTCCCCACCATACAAGGACATCGGTTTGATTCAACACGTCATCCGTCAAACCATGCTCCTCTTCATCAAGGGTCGCTGTCCTGACATCGAAATCATGGGTGGAAAGGGCATTCGCTATTGCCCCGTGGATGCCGTCGGGGTAGATTTCCTTTACTCGTGGATCCTTTTTTTCATGGCGGTTTTCGTTCCAAACCGTAACTTTTAACATAGCAATATCTCCTTTTTTGATGAGTATAATAGATTCTTATTCTTTTACCGAACCTGAAGTAAGTCCGGATACAATCCGTCTTTGGAATAACAAGACGAACAGGACGAGCGGCACGGTGATGACGATGGTCGCAGCAGATATTTCTCCCCAAGGGATCGTATATTGCCCCTGGAACATCGCGATCCCCACCGGAACGGTTTTATAATGTTCATCGGTATTGATCGTCAAGGCAAAGAGGAATTCATTCCAGGCAGCGATGAACACGAGGATCGCCGTTGTGAAAATCCCCGGCCCCGCCAACGGGAAGATGACTTTCCAATACGTTTGCAATAAGGTCGCCCCGTCCATTTTTGCCGCCTCTTCAAGATCAAATGGGATTTTCCTGAAAAAGGTGACCAAAATCCATATGGATAGCGGCAGTGTTATGGTTGTGTACGGAATGATCAGCCCCAGATAAGAGTTGGTCAATCCAAGGTCCTTCATGAAAATATAGATCGGTGAAATGGTCGCGATTTGCGGAAACATCGTCACCGAAAGCACCAAGCCGAGGATGAACGACTTGCCCTTGAAATTTAATCGGGCAATCGCGTATGCCGCAAAGGATGCGACGAAAACGGTATACAGCGTCGTAATGACAGAAACGATGAAACTGTTCCACATATATCTTAAGAACGGATAGTTGACGAATACTGATACATAGTTTTTGAATGTCGGATGATCGGAAAATGGTGTAAATGCTTTGTCACCGAATAATTCCGTCGCAGGCTTGATCGATGCCAGGAGGATCCATAGGAATGGAAACATCACGACAAAGATGAACAAAAACAAAAATACATAGAATAATAGTCCTGCCTTTTTATTCATTTACCGTCCCTCCTTTTCCTTTGGGTTATCTTCCTGTGCCATCATTCAACAAGTCCCTTCCGAGGAATTTTATGTAGATGATGGAGATGATCGCTACACATATAAAGACGATGACGGAAATGGCTGATCCATTACCGAAATTCGTTTGAGAGAACATCATCTTGTAGCCCAAAATGGAGATCGTTTCCGTTGAGTTTGCTGGTCCGCCTCCCGTCAAGACGTAGATCAGGTCAAAGACGCGGAAGGCATCGAGCGTCCTGAACAATAAGGCAACAAGCAGGCTCGATTTGAGCAGCGGCAATGTGACGGTCAAAAATTGCTTGAACTTCGATGCTCCATCGATTGATGCTGCTTCATAAAGGGATCCCGGGATCGTCTGCAGTCCAGCCAATAGCAATAACGCCATGTATGGTGTCGTTTTCCAGACATCCGCGAAGATTACGGAAAACATCGCACCCGTGTCAGTCGTCAATAGATGCGTCATCGAATCGACAAGTCCGAGCTTTTCAAACATTTTCGAGACGATTCCGTTTTGGCCGTCATAGAGGAACTGCCACATTTTCGCGGAAACGGCTGTCGGGATTGCCCAAGGAATCAGGATGGCAGCCCGTACAAGCCCCCTGCCGACGAAGGCCTTATTGATCAACAAGGCAATGGATAATCCTAGCACGAGCTCAATTCCAACCGATAGAACGGTAAAGGTCATCGTATTGCCAAGTGCACGCCAAACCCGTTTCGAAGAAAGGTCGCTTATATAATGCTTCAACCCAATGAAATTAGGCTTTACCACGACATCCTGCATACCGGAAGCCAGACCTACTATTTTCTTCTCCTGATCAAGCTTTTTCTCTTTCGCGGCACTCTTCACTTCTGCCTTAACCTCTTTTGATACATGGCCGATTTCGTTTGCTAAATCTTTATCAATTTTTAAAAGCGCTATACTCGGATCGATGGATTCGAAGTTTAGCAGCTTATCATTTACCAAGTCATAGTTCTTTTTTATTTTAGGATCTTTTTGGATTTTCGCATCCAGCTTTTCCAATTGGTCTTTCGCTTTCCCAAGCTGGTCGGGTGCATGATTTTTTTTGATTTCATTGTCGATCGCCCCTACGAGAAAGGGGTAGTTGTCTAGATATCTTTCCAGATCGATGCTGTAGCTTAAATGTGTTTCAGATTTCGTCGGGCTGTTCAGCTTCAGGTCGAACAAGCTGAAATAAAAGGATTGCAGGACGGGCCAGATGGCGATGACCAGGATTAAGATAAGGGCGGGGGCAACAAGGGAATAGGCCATGATTTTTTCATGGGATTTTTCATTCTTGATTTTCTTGCCTTTGGATGGTGAAGAACTCTTTTTCATTTTCTCACTTCCTTATGATGAGATAAAAAAAGGGGGGCCTTGTGCAGCCAGACTCAAAGCCCCAATAAAGGTCCTATTATTGTTTTATCTTTTCTTTCATCTGTGCTTCCATGTTTTTCACAGCTTCTTCGACCGTTTCAGACCCCGCGATGGCCTTTGAAACTTCGATTTGAATGATTTCGGAGATTTCTTGATAATTCGCTGCAACTGGACGCGGTACAGCAGCGTTCAGACCTTCCTGGAACCCTTTATCGGCGAAAGTCGGGTTCGCTTTGATGACATCCGGATCATCATACAGCTTCGTGATTGTCGGTGCATGGCCGCCATAAATGGCATCGATTTTCTGACCTTCTGCACCTGCCATGAACTTAAGGAATTCCCAAGCTTCTTTCGGATGTTTAGAATATTTATTGATTCCAGCCAACCAACCGCCAAGGGCTGCAGCTGAACCCTTGTCGCCCGCTGGAAGCGGTGCGATGCCGACCTTGCCTGCGATCTTGGATTTTTCTTTATCATTCGCACTTGCATATTCATACGGCCAGTTGCGAAGGAATGGCGTCTGCCCTTCGATGAAGGCTTGATCGGATTCAATTTCCGTGAAGTTTGTCACGTTTCCTGGGACAAAATCGGACTGTGCGACTTCAACCATTTTCTTTAAGCCTTTAATGGTTTCCGGACTGTTGACAACGACTTCATTTTTGTCGTTGATGAACTGCCCGCCGTAGGCTGCAACGAATTCGATTGCGTTACATACAAGGCCTTCATACTGTTTCGCCTGCATGACGTAGCCAAATTTCGTTCCACCTTGTCCTTTTTTCGCTTTTGCCTGTGCAATCAAGTCATCCCATGTTTTCGGGATTTCGTCTTTTTTGACTAAGTCTGTACGATAGAAAAGCAAGCCGGCATCGATGAACTTCGGCAATGCCCATTGCTTTCCGTTGAATTGTGCTGCTGATAAGGCACCTTGGTTATATTGCGACAAATCGACATTGTCCTGTTGGATGAAGCGATCCAGCGGCAGAACATAATCCGCTTGGGCAAATTCAGCCGGCCATACAACGTCCATATCGAATACATCGATCTCGGAGGACTTCGCGTTTAATGCAGTGACGTATGCATCATGCTGCTGCCCAGAATCAGACGGCATTTCACGGAATTTAACTTTGATATTTGGATGGGATTTTTCAAAGGCTTCGACTGTTTTTTCCGTTCCTTTTGTCACATCTTTTCCTCTTGCATACACAAGCGTAACTTGTTTGTCGCTGTCGCCTTTGTTGTCATTTTTGGATGCGGTGTCATCGGTGGAATTACTTGAACATGCTCCTAATGCGAGGGTAAGTGAGAGTGCTGCAGCTGCAAGTGCTTTAGACTTTTTAAAAGTTTTCATCTTTTTTCCCCTTTGCCAATTTATTTTAGGTAGAAGCTCTTTCAATCAATTGTAGTTGGAGCTCCACTTCCTCTATCGAATCTGATTCATTCGGAAGCAGGAGATTCAACATCAACCCCATGGCTTTTTCCCCAATTTCATGAATGGGCTGTTTCACGGTGGTGATCTCAGGAACCACGATCTCGGCTATCGGCTGATCGTCGAAGCCGACAACCGCCAATTCCTTAGGTACTTCGATGCCATTTAATTTGGCCTGTTTGATGATCCCGGCAGCCACTTGGTCGCTTCCGGTAAATATCCCTGTCGGCCTTTCTTTAAGAGTCATCAGCTTCTTAAAGACTTCTTCGCCATCACGGCTATCTGCAGCCGCTCTGAACATCAATTCTTCTCGATATGGGAGATTGAATTCTTCCAACGCGAGTCTGTAGCCGATTTCACGATCGCTTGCAATCCCGCTTCGAAAAGCTCCCCTGCAGTACGCAATCGTTGAATGACCTTTTTCGATAAGATGCCTTGTGGCTATGTAGCCCCCGTATACTTGATCGAGACGCACACTTGGTACATTTTTTGCCGTTTTCTCATATTCATTGCACATCACGATCGGGCCATACTTCAAGAATGGCTCCAGCTGATCCCAAGAGTTTTCAATAGAAGTTAAGATGATGCCGTCTACTTGTTTGGATTTTAGCAAATTCAAGAAATTCAGCTCTTTTTCCTTATCATATCTCGTCTGGCAGACAAGAAGCTGGAATCCGTTCTCAGTGGCAATCGTATCGATGCCTTGCAGAAGATACGCAAAAAATGGATTGGTGAGCATCGGGATAAGCACAGCTATCGTCTCCGTTTTTTGGTTTCTTAATTTTTGGGCTGAAGCATTCGGAAAATAATTCAGCTGCTCCATCGCTTCATTGACCAAGCGCTTCTTTTCTTCCGATACATATGGATAATTATTCAGCACCCTGGAAACCGTCGATCTCGATAGTCCTGAAAGCCTAGCTACATCCGAAATGGTTGCCATTAGTTCTCCTCCTAATAATCATCCCCTTTCCCTATTTTGAAAGGTCATTGAAATCGATTTCATGAAATCGTTTTCAAAGAAAGTTTAAACCATATTCACAATCCTTTCAAGATGTTTTTAGAAAATTTATTTTATTATAAAAAATAGGCATACCCCCTGTGGTGCCTGTCACCGAAGGGGCATACCTTTTTTACTTTCATGAACTATTTAATGATTTGTGAGCGGTCCTCTATATGTGGAGGCTCTTCCATCCATCCTTTTTTCACCATGATTTTGACGCCTTCCTGTGCGTAATCATAGATGTCTTTTGTCAGGAGGGCTGATTTAGCGATTAAGTCCTTTCTCATGCTGAATATCGCCCCGAAACTGCCGCTCCCAAGCCCGAAGGAATTGAGTAAATAAATGGTGTACATCATCATCTTCTGGGAAAATGGCGGCTCAGTCGATGTCGTCACCGTGCTCCTTGTACCAGTGGAAATCGGTACATCACTATCAATGAGGATCTCTTCATATTCTTTCATGATTTTTTTCGAGAGCCCTTTCCCTTTTACAAAGTATTTTTTTATATGCGCATCTTCTGCACATTGGGCAAATCCTGTCACAAGCTGCAATCCTACACAGTTGGTTTCAATCGCATGCTGCATATAGCCCATTTCTATCGTATTTAATGATCTCTTCGGACCGAACAATCGAAAACCGCTTAAATACTGAAGGCTCTTGATAAATTGAGCCGATGTTGGAACCGTCATATTAGGGGGTGGTGTCAAAATATTCTTTTTCAGCAAATACTGCGTACATTGATTATAGATTTTTTGTGTGATGGCGGTGAGGTCCTTATATAGCATGACAATATCTTCCCGATAGGCCATACTGATATGCAGCGTATACATTCCCATGCTGATTTGCTTCAGAACCCGGATAAACATTATATCAAATCCGTTATCATAAAGTTTCGGGGCATCCAAATTAACATCACTCGAATCGAAGGCAACCGGTATGGCCATTCCTTCACTTTTCAAAATCAACTTAATTTTTTCAATACTTCCATTAAGGTCTCTCAATAAGCTCTTCAAAATTTCTTTTGCTTCCTGATCATCAGATTTGGTAATAAAATATTCCAGGAACTGGATTATCAACGTTTTCTCTTGATAGGTCATCCACAATGTACCCAGCTCGGTTGCATTGACTTTCATTTTGTCAGTCAAACTGATCCCTCCATAACGTACATATCATATAGGAGTATTTTTCTTTTTTTACGTAAAATTATTCATTTTTCAAGGAAAAAATAGGGTGTCATTTTAAATGAAATGCTGGTATAATTAGTTTGTGAATATTTTCACATAAAAATTAAAATGAAGGTGATAAGAATGCAAGCTCAACGGTCTCATCATAAAATCGCTTTGATAGGAACAGGATTTGTTGGCTCCAGTTATGCATTTGCCATGCTGAATCAAGGGATTGCCCAAGAATTGATCATGATCGATGTGAATAAAGACAAAGCGCTGGGAGATGCAATGGACTTAAGCCACGGCCTTTCCTTTTCTTCCCCGATGAAGATCCGCTCAGGTGAATATAGGGATTGTGCAGATGCAGACATTGTCGTCATTACTGCGGGGGCTAATCAAAAACCTGGTGAAACCAGACTAGACCTTGTTGAAAAAAACTTAAAGATTTTTAAAAGCATCGTCGACTCCGTAATGGAAAGCGGATTTAATGGGATCTTTTTGATTGCGACGAATCCAGTCGATATTTTAACATATGCGACCTGGAAGTTTTCCGGCCTTCCTAAGGAACAGGTCATTGGCTCCGGGACGATCTTGGATACGGCACGTTTCCGCTATTTGCTCGGCAGCTACTTCGACATCGATACACGTAATGTTCATGCCTATATCATGGGGGAACATGGCGATTCCGAATTTCCTGTCTGGAGCCATGCGACAATCGGAGCAAGTCCGCTTCATGAGTTGATAGATATAAAGGATCCACAAGTGGCTGCCGATCTGGATAAGCTCTTTCTTAATGTGAAGGATGCCGCGTATCAAATCATCGAACGCAAAGGTGCCACTTATTACGGTATCGCTATGGGACTTGCCCGGATTACGAAGGCCATCCTTCATAACGAAAACAGCATATTGACCATTTCTGCCTTGATGACAGGTGAATATGGTGTGGACGATCTATATATCGGAGTTCCTGCTATCATCAACCGGCAAGGAATTCGAAAGGTCATTGAACTGCCGTTGGATGAGCATGAGAAACAACAGCTCAATGCTTCTGCCGATTTGTTAAGAGGAATCATCGACCATGCCGAACTTTTAAAATAAGATTGATTTTCAGAAACGCTTGGGAAACCAAGCGTTTTTTTGTGAAGAACTAGTATGTGTAGGCATGCACACATATTTTGTTTTCCCATATGAATAAAAGGAATACGTTTGAGGAGCTGGTAATATGTTTTACCGACCATCGTTTCCACCCTTCCCTCCATTTCCTTCAGTGCCGGGACCAGTGGGGATTCCTGCACCGCCAATAATTGGCCCAGACCACTTTCCTTCCCAGCCGCCTCCTGGCCAGCATGGCCCGGGTGATGGGCATAATCAACCGCCTTCAGGCCCGCCGCCGAATATCCAACTGTCACAAAGCGCCAGTCTAAAAGCGGTGGATCCAGGCGCCATCAAAGGCTGCCGATATCGCTACACTTATATTTGGCTGCGCAATGGCCAATCGTTCTGGTTCTACCCGACATATGTAGGGAGACAATCAATATCCGGGTACCGCTGGGTTGGCTATATGTGGATCTATTACGGTGTCAGCTTAAAACAAATTTCTTCCTTTCAATGTGTGTAGGTGCCTGATGAATCGAAATCCAAACTTTAAACCACCCACCGGTGATTCACCGACAACTGTCACTGTCCTAGGTGAAGGGACTGTCAAAGCATCACCGGATACAGTTGTTCTGACGTTGGGCGTCACGACCGAAAACCAAGACTTGGCCGCGGCCCAGGCTGAAAATGCGAAAGACACCACAAATGTGATTGATTCGATCGTTAAAATGGGGATTCCACGGGAAAATATTCAGACAAAGGATTATCGGATATCCCCTCAATATGACTACATCGAGGGTAAGCAAATTTTGCGGGGATACCAGGTGACTCACCTGTTGACCGTCACGATCTCGACTCCTGAAATGACGGGCAAATTGATTGATCAAGCTGTCGAAAGCGGAGCAAATACCGTCCAAAACATCCAATTCCTTGTCTCTGACCAGGATCAATACTATCAAAAAGCATTGACACTTGCCTTGAAGGACGCCAATCAAAAAGCCAAAACCCTGTCAAGGTCACTCGGGAAAAAAGCCGATCCGGTTCCGATGAAAATTTTGGAGCAATCAGGCTCCATCTCCGAACCCATTCCCATGGCCTATATGCAGGCTGCCAAAAGCACCACCCCGATCGAAGCAGGGAAAAACACCATCACCTCCTCCCTCCGCGTCGAATATAAAATATAAGGTTCAAAAGGGTGACAGGCACCATCCATTTTCTGGATGGTGCCTGTCACCCTTTTAGTAAAATATGTTAAAATAGATAAAAATCCATCTTTTTCAAGGAGGCGTTCATGAGAAAGTATCTTTTACTGGCGGGATCTGCCATGATGATATTGCTTCCCTTATACTTCCTGTACAGCTGGAATAAGCCAAGAACCGGCGCGCTCGGGGATGGGACCATTGCACCAGCTGCATGGATTTCCCTCATATCAAGCATCGTCGGCGGGTTTTGTTTTTTCATACTCGGGATATTGATGTTGATTAGAGAGAAGCGAGTACAAAATGAAAGAGAGATTTAATGGGAACGATAAAAAAGCTCCTCACCCTTATTCTATAAAGGTGCGGAGCTTTTTGAATATCCCCTATTTGGATATGTTCGCTTCACTGAACAAAGCCACTCGGTAGGGAAAGAGAGTGGCAGTCATGATGCCTTTTTTGACTGCAGGGTCGCTTTCCATGATTTCCTTTGCTTGTTGTTCGCTGTCTGCTTCAAAGACTGCCAGGCCGAATGTCGTTTCATCCATATTCAATGTCCGCCCCGCAAGGATGAGCTTGCCATCGGCTTTCAGCTCCTGCAGCGCCTCGAAATGTTCGGCGACAATGCCATTCTCTTTTTCAGTCCAATTTTCTTCGTTCAGCAATTCCGGAATCAATTTCAGGATATAAACATATTGCTCTCTCATATTCCCATCCCCTATCTTGTTTATAGTATGATTGTAATAGATTATCCACCAACCGAAAAGGAAGTGTTCTAGTTGATAACCGAAAAAAAGAAAATGATCGCGGGGGAGCTTTACATTGCCGGGGACGAGGAATTAATCAATGACCGCAGAAATGCCCGTCGTTTGACCCGCCAATTCAATAGTACAACTGAAACGGAAGAGGAAAAACGGTCACAGCTCCTGAAAGAACTGTTCGGATCGACTGGAGACCACATCTACATGGAAACTAATTTCCGCTGCGACTATGGCTATAACATTCATGTTGGAGAAAACTTTTACGCTAACTTCGACTGCACGATCCTCGATGTATGCGAGGTCCGGATCGGAGACAACTGTATGTTGGCACCAGGTGTACATATCTACACAGCGGCGCATCCACTTCATCCGGTGGATAGAAATTCCGGGAAAGAGTTCGGCAAACCCGTGACGATCTGCGATAATGCCTGGATCGGCGGAGGCGCCATCATCAATCCAGGTGTCACAATCGGTGATAACGTCGTGGTAGCTTCCGGTGCCGTCGTGACCAAGGATGTGCCGGACAATGTGGTGGTCGGAGGCAATCCCGCACGGATCATCAAGCAGATCGAACTTTAATTCTTGCATCGTAACCGAGCGATCGGGATATGGGGGTGTCCGGTTTTTTTATTTCTCTATTAGCGGTACTGAATGATTTGTATACGACTGGAGAAGGTTAAATCTAGAGGCAAAAGCAAGCGTAAATTGTTGACAAGTGTCGAATCATCGATATTTTAATAATTTCGAAATATATGATCGATTTTCGTAGATAAAATTAAAATGGTAATTTCGTAGATAAATCCACACTTTTCGCTGATATCCAATCCAGCACCCCCTTTGAACATGAAAAAAACTGAAAAAGACGCCGTCGACAATCCAGACGGGTTCGAATTTGAAGTATCAAATGGCATTTGTGGCTGGAAAACTAGATATTTACATAAAAAATGCTCAGAGCTTTATGCCTTGAGCTTTTTTTCTATATGAGTTTACTGAACTAAAGTTTCGGTTAATTGATTTAAGGTCACCTTCTACCAAACAAATGGAATTAATCTGAAAGTCTTTTGAATATATCCCGGATAATCATTTGGAAACATCTCCGCCAACGCTTTTTCCTCTATGCGTATTCGATAACCGAATACAATGAGAAAAAAGATAAACGAAATTAAAGATCCAACCCACGTATTAAAAGCAAGACCAATACCAATAAAAGTCATCAACATGCCAGTATAGGCAGGATGTCGGACCATACGGTAAGGACCATTTTGTATGATTTTTTGTTTAGAATCCACAGAGACCGACAAGGAGAAGTGTCTGCCTAATACAACCACTGCCCAAATTCGAACAAATACACCTACAATAATTAAAAATGAGCCTAAATTCGAAAATACTTCGTTTACATAGCCAATTTTCATAGTACTACATAGTTGATTCAAGAACATACAAACAAAAATGCCTAAAACAATGAATAAAATAGACCCCTTATCTTTATTTTCCGAGACGACATTTTTTCTTTGAAGTTTAGTTTTTATTAAAATAGCAATTTCAGATAATACCCATAGATAAAATGCAACCTCTGCAAATAAACTAATTCCTACCACTAAATCCCCCCCTTAAATACCATTTATTAATTTTATAACACAATTACCCAAATAAGCCCTCTTTATAAAATTTTATTTAGCAAAGTAATCAGCATCCGCTTTAACCTGCCAATTTGAATATGCAATTCCCCTTAATTCTCCTTGAAACTCCTTCTTATGACTTTTAAAAAAAGCAGTCCAATTTCCGTTTGTAAAATTGGACTGCTAATTGGATTTTGCGCTCGAAATCCGAACCGGTTACGACATTTCGGCAGCGCCTTTTCACATCTTATAATTCCGTTTCAATCAATTTGAATTCCGTCACATCTGCCAGTCCCCTGTTTGTAATCCGGATTTCGGGAATGACTGGCAAGGCAATCAAGGAAAATGT
This sequence comes from Falsibacillus albus, assembly GCF_003668575.1. Classification (NCBI taxonomy): domain Bacteria; kingdom Bacillati; phylum Bacillota; class Bacilli; order Caryophanales; family Bacillaceae; genus Falsibacillus; species Falsibacillus albus. Next base: position 443,827 of record NZ_RCVZ01000002.1, read on the forward strand.
CATAAACGGTGCATTCAATGGACAGCCCAGTTCCTTCCAGCCTGCTTCAAGCTCCTGCACTTCCTTGACGACGACGTCCAGCGGCTGGTCTGACATCAAGCCGGCGATCGGCATCGCTACTTTGCCAAGTATCTGTCCGTTATTGACAACGATCATGCCGCCGCCCATTTTCACGAGTTCGTTGGCAGCAAACGCCATATCTTCTTCGTTTGTCCCCATTACAATAAGGTTATGACTGTCATGGGCGACAGTGGATGCAACGGCACCTCTATTCAGCTGGAAGCCATGGACAAAGTTATTGGAAATCTGACCTGTTCCATTATGCCGTTCAATGCAGGCAAGGCGCACGATGTCCTGTTCCAAATCAGGCTGGATGACACCTTCCTCGACAGGAAGATCCGCTGTCATCTTTGCCGTACGTGCACTATTTTCAATCGCATGGATAACATTTACTTTGGTCACGGGCTTGTCATGTTTGCTTTTTAACAGAAAATCCTCTGACGCGAGCTGACGAGGCAGCCTGATTGAATTCTTCACTTTCTCCGGATAATCATACCGTTCAAATTCAACCTGCAATCCTCCATCTGCGTAAACGATTTGACCATCCGTGATGACGGTGGATGGGACCATTTTCTCCAAGTTGTCCATCAATAAAATGTCTGCACATTTTCCCGGCGTCAAGCTGCCCAAATCTTTCTCCATATGAAAATAGCGTGCGACGTTGATGGTCGCCATTTGAACGGCAACGATCGGATCCACGCCCTCTTCGATCGCCCTTCTGACAACATGATTCAAATGCCCTTTGTCGACCAATGTCTGCGGGTATACGTCATCGGTCACCAATGAAATATTGTCGGTGCACACATGGTCTTCCGTCACGACTTTGATGACTTCTTTAACATCGTGCCATGCCGATCCCTCCCGGATCATCAAGTGAAGTCCGGCACGCAGTTTTTCCAGCCCGTCTTCCTTCGTCACCGTTTCATGACAGGATGTCACACCGGCTGCAATATAGGCTTGGAGCATTTTTTCATCCGTGCTTGGAAAGTGCCCGGTAACCGCTTTTCCAGCAAGGATGGTTTCACTGATTTCCCCCGTCGTCTTTTCATCTCCGAAAACGACGCCTGGGAAGTTCATCACCTCGCCAAGTCCAGCGACGCGCTCATCCCAGTTCAAGCCTTCCTTGATTTCTTTGACTCCCAATGATGCCCCGGCATCTTCAAGCTCCTCTGTGGCGGGTACACACGATGGAATGGTCGTGAAGACCTTTAATGGCAAGTTCTTTCCTTCATCATGCATCATGCGCACGCCTTCCAAGCCAAATACATTCGCCATTTCATGTGGATCCATGAACACCGCAGTCGTCCCTTTTGCCAAAGCTGCTTTTGAGAATTCAGTGACGCTCAGCATCGTGCTTTCCACATGCATATGGCCGTCCAGTAAACCTGGGACCAAGTAGCGGCCATCGGCATCGATAACACGTGTCCCTTCTCCGATGGTATGCTTTGCATCCCCGACAAAAGCGATTCTTCCTTCAGAGACCGCGATATCTTTGCCATCAAGAATTTCTTTTGTAAAAACATTGATCAGCTTTCCATTTTTAACGACCAAATCGGCAGGCTTCTTCCCCAGCGCAACTTGTGCCAAATGCTCCTTTACCTCAACGAGACTTTTTCTATGATGTCTTGTCATATATATGATTCTCCCTTCTTTCTATATAAAAAAGAGATTGGACGAAACAGCTCCTGCACCTTTTAGAATCACCCCAAGCAATAGAAATATACGGCATCTCCTTGCTTGAGCGCATCCCAGGTGTCTGGCCCACTGTTCAATCCAATCTCAAAAATATGAGTCAACGAGGGAAAACGGCATTTATCTATGAAAAAAAGCCCTTTTCCCATCGTTTTCTGACGTAGTCGGATGATTTACGGTGATCCGGTAGAGACGCCTGAGCCATATTCCCAGGTATATACATTAGAAAACAAACGATATTCAAATGTTTTAAGGAACATTATATGACGAAAGGAGCGGCTGGTCAACTAGGAATTTAGACTAAGATTTGGCCAAATCCTTTGCTTTTTTCGTACAGCTTTCCATCGCGGATAATACAGCTCCCCGGAATTGTTTCTGTTCAAGGGTCGTGACCGCTTCAATCGTTGCACCGCCCGGAGAGCATACTTGATCCTTTAATTCTCCAGGGTGCATCCCTGTTTCAAGGACCATTTTCGCTGCGCCCAAAACTGCTTGGGCTGCCAAACGATAGGCCTGCTTCCTCGGGATGCCCTGCATGACCCCTCCATCTGCCAGAGCCTCAATGAACATGAACACATAAGCAGGGGACGAACCGCTGATCGCAGGTATCGCATCCATCAGATCTTCTTGGATCACCTCGGCTTTACCGAAGCTTTCGAAGAGAACTTTTACATCCTGCAATTCTTCTTTCTCCACAAACTCATTTGGACAGAGGGCACTCAATCCTTCCCCGACAAGTGATGGCGTGTTCGGCATCGTCCGGACGACCTTTGCACCTTCTCGAAGCGCTTCGTTCATCGCGTCGATCGTTATCCCGGCTGCAATGGTCACCACGATCGTATCATCGCCGACCGCATCCTTGATTTCATTGATCACCTTTTTATATTGATCTGGCTTGATGGCCAGGAACAGGATATCTGCAAACGCAGCAACAGCCTTATTGTCCTGCGAGATGTGAATATGATAGTTTTTCCTGACTTCAATCAGCGTCGCTTCTGTAAAGGCACTTGCCATGATTTGCTCAGGAGGGATCACCTCTGACCTGATCATCCCCGCGATCATCGCCTGTGCCATATTTCCACAGCCTATAAATCCAATTTTTTTCTTCATATCATGATCACTTCCCGTCTTTTCAGTTATCTTATTCTCGATTTTTTCATTCATTACTATCATTCTCAGATGGTCCATTATAACACGCGGAAAGCAAAAAAGGCTGCCCCAAAGGCACCAGGCATTTCCTCGTCCTGGCAAAGCAGAAAATCGTTTTTTCTACTATACCATGGAAGGATGCTGCCTGGCACATTCTTTGGGACAGCCTTGCGCTGCCTTTCATACAGCTTCGATCATTTTAGGATTGCTGCGGTTCTGCTTTTGCAGATTGAGCTGGTTTCCCCGCTTTCGAAGGTTTTGTAGAAAGCCTTGGGAAATTGATCAAAATTGCACCGACTCCGCACACGCCGATTAAAATCGGATAGAAGTTGTACGGCAGGATATTCATCGGTGAAACTTTGGCGAACTCTGCGGCCGCCAGCATTTGTGCACCGTATGGAATGATTCCCTGAATAAAGCAAGAGAAAATATCGAGAATACTCGCCGACTTGCGGGGATCGATTCCATATCGGTCGGAAATATTTTTCGCAAGCGGACCCGTGAAAATAATCGAAATTGTGTTATTCGCTGTGGCAAGGTTCGTCAAGCTGACAAGACCTGCAATACCGAATTCTGCTCCTTTTTTCCCGCTGATTTTGGTTGTCATCAAGTTGAGTAGATATTGAATTCCACCATTAATCCGAATGATTTCAACCAAACCGCCGATCAAGAGAGTCAAGATGATCAGTTCGGACATTTCCCCGATTCCATCAGTCATTTTTCCAAAAAGAGTGGAAAGTGTAAATGACCCGTCCGACAATCCGATGATTCCTGCAAGGGCGATTCCCCCTGCCAGAACACCCATGACATTCACTCCGAATAGTGCAGCAACCAATACACCGATGTAAGGCAAAATTTTCACGAAGCTATAGGAATGATGATCCACACTGGATTGGGAACCCTGCGTCATGAAAAATAAAATGACAATGGTCAAAATTGCTGCAGGCAGGACGATGAAAAAGTTCACTTTAAACTTGTCCTTCATCTCTGTTTTCTGCGATCTTACAGCGGCAATCGTCGTATCGGATATAATCGATAAATTATCCCCGAACATCGCTCCTCCAATGACCGCAGCCATTGACAACGCCAACGAAATATCCGTTTCATGGCTGATGCCGACACCGATCGGAGCCAAGGCCGCAATCGTACCGGTTGATGTTCCCATTGCCAACGAAATGAACGCCCCGATTACGAAGATTCCGACAATTAATAAATTTTGCGGCAAAATGTTCAAGGCAAGGTTGACAGTCGAATCAACTGCTCCCATTCCTTTCGCTGTTGCAGAAAATGCACCTGCCAGGATGAAAATGAACACCATGATCATAATATCCGGATGCCCTGCACCTTTCGCGTAGCTTTCAACCTTTTGCATGAAGCTTCGCTTACGGTTAAATGTCAAGGCGACTGCCGCGGCGATCAAGATCGCTACAAGGACAGGCAGTTTATAAAAGTCGCCGGTAATGATACCCGAGCCTACAAATAAAGCCAAGAATATGAATAATGGCAATAAAGCCCATGGATTCCCTCTTTCGTTCATCATTTCAAGCACCTCTCTCGTTGAAGTAATAAAATAGGCCCCTTCTTAACAATAAGAAGAGGCCATTCAAAATTCGACGTAATGAAAGTACCCTCCTTATCGATCAAGTTTTCGCTTGCTGGAATTGGCACAGCACTCTACATTGAGTCCGCTGCCGAGACATCACAGGGCCAGTCCCTCCGTCTCTCTTGATAAGAAGTTGCAATATGAATATATTTCACTACGATAAACGGTTTTTAATTATATGTCAAATGGTTTCTTTTTCTTGATTTGACGCGTTTTTTCAATCAAACGCTTTCAAAAGCCTTCGGGTATTTTACTCTACCTTTCAGGTTTTCCAACGAACCATTTTCGAGCTCCATTACCATGAACGCTTCCGGAGGGACCGGAAAAGGGGGCTCGATTCCTTTATTCTTTGAAATCTCAAAACCGAACCTGGGATAGAAGCCCGAATGTCCAAGGACTGCGATATGCTTGAATCCAAGTTCCCTGCATCGATTTTTTCCCTCTTTAACAAGCATCGATCCGACGCCTTGATGCTGATGCCCTGGAAGGACGGCCATCGGTGCAAGCCCCAAGGTTGGCACTGTTTCTTTTTCCGTTTCGAGAAAGATCGTGCTGAACATAATATGTCCGATCAGTTCATCCTCATCTGTCACGGCGCAAAGGGAAAGTTCGGGGATGAAATATTTTGACTCTCTGATCGCGTCGACCAATTTTCCTTCATTCTTTTGTTTGAAGGCTTCATCGTGGATCTTCCTGATTTTATCAACATCCATGACATACTCTCTTCTAATGGTGATCATTCACATCCACTCCCTTTCATGTTCCTACAAAGTGACAGACACATTTGCTGTCTCACGCCACCTTTTGTCGACAGCCCGATCAATGAATTCAGGCTTGTCGGCATACATCCGGATAACATCGCGGATTTCTTCTGGACGGTATTGATCATTGCGGTTATTGGCAAGTGATGGGTAGCCAGACCCCCGCTGCAAGTAATCGGAGCTCGCCACCGTGTACCATGCTTCTTCATCCAACGGACGATCACCTATGTACATTTCCACGATTTTTTTGCCATTATGGACAATTTTCGCTCCAGAAACATGGAGCTTCCCTGCATATTTCCCACGAAATCCTGGACCTCTGCCATCTGCCATGCAAACCTGGGCATCAAGTGATTCCTCCAAGGCCTGCTTGATGTATTTCCCCTGTATTTCAAAAGTTGTTGGATTTAAAGGGGAGGGGCAAATTTCCACTAATTTTTTATTCGAAAGGTAATCGAATGCGCCTGCATTGACAATCCCGCTGTTAATGATGCCGATATCACCCTGCAGCATATCCTTTAAGCCATCCGCAATCAAATTGGAGATCGGATTCTCCTCGATCACATCATGCCAGAGCGGTTTTTCCAACGGGTACAATGGACGGCTAAGCACTACGACAGCTCTATCTTTATTCTCTTTTAAAAGGCGGACCGTTTCTTCATCACTTGGAAGGTTATCAGTTGCAATCGTGCCTGAACGAAGCAGCTCTATCTTTTCTTCTGAAGCCTCTAGCTCCAAAAAACCAATATGCTCACCGTAGCAGCCTGCACTGTTCATGATCGTACCATTGACAATTTTCGCTTCCTTGTATAGCTGGTGATCGTGAGCAGAAATGATGATATCGATTCCGTTTATTTCCTCAGCGAGCTTCTCATCCTCCTCCGTGCCGATATGGCTTAGAAGAATGCAAATGTCATAGTTTCCTTGATTCCTTTTCAGTTCTTCTTCAGCAGCCTCCTTATAGGAGCTGATCGACACGCCGAGTCCATCGTTGAAGACCCCTAAGTCTGGCGACGAACCGGTTATCAGGATGCGAAGACCATTTTTCTCAATGATCGTGCTTCTGAACACACCATCGATTTTCGTTTGATCCTTTTTCAACAGGTTGTTGCTGATGAATGGAACGGTGCTGCGGCCTGCCATATGTTCAAGTGTGTCCACTCCGTTGAATGTTTCATTATTCCCAATTGTAATGGCATCGTAGCCGACCGATTCCAATAGTTCGATGGCTGCAATTCCTCTTGTGCCTTGAAGCTCGATGCTTTTGAAATCGGCAAAATCCCCGCCGTCAAGCACCAATGTATGCTCAGTCTTATTGGTTCGTATCCATGAAGCTGCTCTTGTGAAATTTTCGAAATGACTGTGCAAGTCATTTGTATGTATGATGGTTAATTTCATCCCTATCCCTCCTCCCTTTAAATTTTACCATTATTTTCTTTTTGTTTGGACAAGTTTTTTCTACACCAGATTAACTGGTCTTATTTTTCAAACGACTGCAGCTGATTGACCGTGACGAAATGATAGCCTTTGTTAGATAGTTCTTTTAATATGCCTTCGAGCGCTTTCAGTTCCTTCTGATCGTACATGGCGTGGAGCAATATGATCGACCCGGGTTTTACATGTTCAGAGACGTATTTCACTTTTTCTGAAGCCGATTGATTGTAAGTATCGGGTTCAAGGCTCCACATGATGGTATCCCGGTTTTGCTTTTTCAAATAATAGGGCAAGCCGACAAGTTTTTTGCCGTTCGGGGGACGAAAATCGATTTCTCCCTTATACCCGGTCTCTCGAATGAGCCTGTCGGTGCTTTCGATTTCGTTTTTTATGTATGCGGGAGATTTAAAAATCATCCGGTGGTGTGAAAAGCTATGATTGCCGATTTGATGTCCTGCATCAGCAATGTTCTTGCCTTCCTCCGGATTCTTTTTCAATTCATTGCCGATCAAGAAAAAGGTCGCTTTTGCATGGTAATTTTCCAACAACGGCAAGATGGACTCGACATTTTTGGTCGGTCCGTCGTCAAAAGTGATCGCCACCACTTTTTGTTTTGTATCCACCTCACTTGTCAATCCGCCAAACAGCTGAAATGTTCTCGCATTCATTAATTTGTACGTACCGAACGCCCACAATAAAATTATTGCAAAGATGATGCCAATCAAGATAAGCGTTTTTTTCATAAGTCACCTCAAATTCATTTTATAAGGTTCTTTTCTCAAAGATTGTTGTATTTAACAGTTTTTCTATAAAATAACTCTCATATGGAGTTGATTGGAGCGGAAGATTTGAGACCCCGCAGCGAAGCGAGGAGAGGTTGGGCAGATGTTCGATTAAGTTCGGCACATCCGTGTGCCAACATCGAACGACCTCACTTCGTGTGAGGCCCCTCAGAAAGCGAGCCTCCTTCCGCGTAAATCAAACTTGAACATCCTTTGATTAATAGTAACAAACTTTATGGAAAGAGCCTTTTAAAAAATCATGTAAGATTTTCTGACATGTTCAATGACAGGGGATCGAAACTGTTTTAAGCTATAGATAATTTCCAAAATTCTTCAGTCGCTCGAATAGAAAAAGATGGAGGTGTTTAAAGATGAAAAATCAACTACGGGCCGGTGTGGAAAAGATGAGGCACTATTACATTCAAAGACTATTAGGGACGGGAACTTTTACAACAAAGGATCAAATCTTGTATTCTTTTACATTAAGCGAACTGAAAAGCCTTGCAGCAAAGGTCAACAAGCCATGATCAGCTTAAAAGGACAGAATATATGTTAGATTTTCTAACATAACCTTTGAATTAACAAAAGATTAATAGGATAATGAACATATATCAAAAGAAAAAGGGATAAAACTAGGGGATCAGGACGGAAATAAGGAGGGGGAGGGTTGTCCGCTTATAAAGATAAAAAAGTCATTACTATCGGTATCGTCAGTGAATTGACCGGACTTTCTGAGCGGAAGATCCGCTATTACGAGGAGCGTGGATTGATATTCCCCGATCGTTCGAAACGCGGGACGAGAAAGTATTCTTTCTACGATGTCGAGCAATTATTGAAAATCGCCGACAAACGTGAGGAAGGCGTCCAAACCAATGAAATCAAACAGGAGCTGCTCAATGAACAAACGAAAAAAGACATCCGCGACCGGATGATCCGCGGCCAACTGAATGCCCATTTTAAGCTGCCAAAGTGAAAACCCGTTTCTATGCAAAGAAACGGGTTTTTACATTTTCAAATTATTTATTTTGAGCTAACGGCACCATTATTCTTTCCAAAAGCTGCTTAGAGCTTTCCTTCGGTGATGCAGCTTGGCTGATGGCTGATATAAGGGAAATCCCATCCGCCCCGCTTTGGATGACAAACGAAGCATTTTCTGCTGTGATGCCGCCGATGCCCACGATTGGAATGTCGATCTTTTCCTTCCTGACCGCCCGGATGAGCGTATCACCCTGGGGCTTTTTAGCATCCGGCTTGGTGCCCGTTGGAAAAATGGGTCCGATGCCAAGATAGTCCGCACCGTCCTCGATCGCTTCCTCGACTTCTTTCAACGTATGGGCGGATACTCCAAGGATTTTGTCCCCAATCCGCTCGCGCACCGCTGCCACATCCTCATCGTCCTGTCCAACGTGGACACCATCTGCATCAATGGCTATGGCCAAATCAATGTCATCGTTCACGATGAAAGGAATTCCATGATTTCGGCAAAGCTGCATCAGGCTGCGGGCGAGTTCTTCCTTTTCTCCGCCAGTTTTTGCGCCTTCACCTTTTTCCCTGAATTGAAATAAGGTGATGCCGCCTTGAATCGCTTCCTCCAATACAAATCGGGGATCCTTATCGGTATTTTGACTGCCCATAATGAAATATAATTTTAGCAGGTCTCTCAGTTGATGACTGGGAATTCTCATTTCAAGCATCTCCTATTGCTTATTGTTCTCCTGGTATGCCCAGTGATTTGTCGGTCCATGTCCACTACCGATTTCCAAGGAATTTTGGATGGCAGCCTGGATGAAAAGCTTGGCCGTTTCAACAGCATCTTCTACACTCTTCCCTTTTGCAAGCTCAGCTGTAAGGGCCGCCGAGAATGTACATCCAGTACCATGTGTATTTTTTGTCGGTATTCTTTCACTTCTCAGCTCTTTAAGTTCGCTTCCGTCATAAAAGAAATCAATCGCTTCTTTCGGATTTTCATCATGCCCCCCCTTGAGGATGACATACTTTGGACCAAGCTCTGTCAATTTCTCGACAGCTCTTCTCTTGTCATCAGCTGTAATGATATTCAAGCCAGTTAATACTTCCGCTTCTGGAATGTTCGGGGTGATCACTGTAGCAACCGGCAGCAAATGTGTCTTCAAAGCATCGATTGCTTCCTCCAACAAGAGTGAAGCACCACCTTTGGCTATCATGACAGGATCGACAACGATATTTTTCCATTGAAAAGAATGAATCCGTTCAGCCACAGCTTCAATAATGTCCGAACTGAAGAGCATGCCGGTCTTCAACGCCTGCGGACGAAGGTCCTCTTCAATCGCATTCAATTGCTGGATGACCCCTTCTTTGGGAACTGGATATACCCCTTGAACACCAAGGGTATTTTGAGCGGTCACTGCTGTGAGCGCTGACATGCCATAAACCTTCAATTCTTGAAAGGTTTTAAGGTCGGCTTGGATTCCTGCACCGCCGCCGCTGTCCGATCCTGCAATCGTTAGTGCCATTGCTTGTTTCATGAGTACTCACTCCTTCATTGCTGCAGTTTCATGCGAATAGTCCGCCATTTGCTCGATTTCATTCGCGGTAATTTTGGAAAGCTGGTTTAGAAATTCAATTTGAAACGTCCCGGTCCCATGGGCTTCCGCTAATGCCGCTGCTTGTTCTGCAGCAGCCCCGTAAGTGACAAGGGCAGAAAGAGCTGCTTCGGCATGATCTTCATGGATGGCGCAGAATGCTCCGATGACAGATGTCAATAGACATCCGGTTCCGGTTACACTGGTCAAAAGCGGGTGGCCATTATTGACAAGGTAAGTTTGATCGCCATCGGAAACGACGTCTGTTTTTCCCGTGATGACGACGGTACAATGCAGCTGTTGGGCCGCCTTTTTCGCCATTTGAATGACATCCCCGCTGCCTTCACCTGCGTCGACTCCCTTGATGGACCATTCTTCGCCGATCACGTTGGCAACTTCCGCGGCATTTCCGCGTAATACGTTTACGTTGATTTCGCTCAAAATTCGCTTCGCCTGTTCTGTCCGGAACGTTGTCGCACCTGCTCCAACAGGATCAAGCAGGACTGGCACGCCATTTTCATTTGCAGATTTCCCTGCAATGATCATCGAATCTATCAGGTCCTTTTCAAGTGTCCCGATGTTCAACACAAGCGCCCCAGCAATTGCCGCCATATCGGCCACTTCTTCTTTGGCAAAAGCCATGACCGGGGAAGCGCCGATCGCCAACAGCCCATTCGCAGTAAAATTCGTTACGACCACATTCGTCATGTTATGGACAAGCGGCTTCTTTTCTCTTAATTTCACTAATTTTCCACTGATATTCAATTTATTTCCCTCTCCTTCTGCAAAATAAAAATAAAAAACGGCTCCATTGTGGGGAACCGCCGCGGGAAAGTGATCTGCTAACGCAAAAAAACACTTTGCGCGCAAGCAAAGTGTATCTCTCATTCATAACTTTCCTACGCTGGCATTACCCAACAGGTTCAACGGTCTATGGCGGTCCAGCCATACTCTCAGCCCTTTCCCACGGGCTCCCGGAAACATATTCAACTATACTTAGAGTCTACTACGAAACCCCTTATCCTGCAACCAGGGTGACAGGCACCATCCATTTTTTTACATTTTATAAATTGAGTCAAAAGGATGATTTTAAGTTGTCATGGGTTATGATAATTTATTAATTGATAATGATTATCAATTTCATTAATGTTTTTTCAGGAGGTAAATTTCCATGATAATTAAGTACATACGTGAAGGCATGGTTCCTTCCTTTATTTTGGCCATTATCCGTCTTTATTTAGGATATACATGGTTAACGGCTGGTCTCGAAAAAATCTTAGGCGGCGAATTTGACGCGTCAGGCTTTTTACAGCAAGCCCTTAGCAAAACCAGCGGCAGTCATCCTGCTGTTCAGCCTTGGTGGGGATTCTTCCTTGAGCATTTGATTCTACCAAATGCTGATGTATTCACCATCCTTGTTATGTGGGGGGAGCTTTTGGTGGGAATCGGCCTTCTTATGGGGTGCTTTACGAAAACAAGTGCTTTCTTTGCCCTGCTCATGAATATTTCTTATCTATTCAGTGGTTCAACGAGTACGAACCCACAGCTTGTCCTGCTAACTTTTTTTATCATCATTTCAGGTATGAATGCAGGAAAATGGGGTTTGGATGGAATACTTTCAAAGAATATGAACAGAAATGCATCGCAAGAAAGTAGTGAAATCGCCTTGCAGAAATCATTATAATGAAAACTCCACCCATTCACCAAATTGAATGGGTGGGGAGACTCTGGAATCTATCATCGTACCCCCCTAACGACTCTTCTCTCCTTTCTACCAAAGTTGAAAATGATAGAAATAGTAGAGCTTGCTTGTTGTCGAATAATATTATTCGACACATCGCCCCCTGCACGTTTGTCCATTTCACTTCTATTTACTTTCATAAAATACTAGGAATCCACTTTGAAGGGAGGAATACCGTATGGCAATACAATTAATGAAGCTGTAAGTGAAGGCTGCTTCTGCCATCGGTACCACCCCGACAGTCACGAAATTTTTCTATATAATGACTGCCGAGACTGCTGGGGTCAACTTTATATTGATAGGTTTCAGCTTGCATGATAGCTGGTGGAGTAGGTTTTATCATGATTTTTGCCTGGATCGACGTGTTCATACTCATCCAATCATGTACCTTCTTTGTCGTAATGTCGTAATGACTTGAAACTTATTTTTCATTTTTTCCGTAAGAACTCTAGTTTTGATGGCGGTGGCTGTCCTGTATTCTATTGATTTTGGAAGTCTTTTTCACCTTTTCGACTATGATCTTCACTATATATCCAATAACAAAGTAGATGGGAAATGAGTAAAAGGAGCTCCAATGAAAAGTTTTGTAAATACCGAGCCAATGGAAAACCGGCTCCCCAATGAAAGCAGCACTGGCAGCCACTAGCAGATTGGCTATGAAAAAAGCTCTTCCCTTTGGAAAGTATTGATACATCAGCATATAAATGACTGGAATAATCGCATAGTCAAATAAATATGCCTTTGGCAGCAGCGGTATAAGCTGTTTCGGGTATCCCCAAAGACCCAGGTCGTAGCCGATACTATCGAGGTTTGATGAAATGATTATCCACAGCAGCCCTACCAACAAAAGAAAATGGAGCTTTTCTTTATGGACGAGCTTGATAAAAACCACCCAAGATCCCAAAAACAATATGACAAGCAGCCACCATTCCCAGCTTAAAAATGTATCTTCATACCATTGATGCATCTCTTTATAGGTCTGGATAATGCGATGCTGTACCAATTGATCATACTTACTGTTCAACTCTATTCCCCCAATAACGGAAATTCATCAGTTCAATCCCCACTATCTACTATCCTTAACGAATTGCAGCGAATTCAAACAAAAAATGGATGGTGACAGGCACCATCCATTTTATTCCAAATTAATTATATCAATGCTTTCATGATTCTTCCCATGTTCTTGATTGCGTATTCGTAGCCTCTTTCAAAGCATTCGTTGACTTTGGATATTTCTAAAGAGCCAATATCGAATATTTCTGGATTCAAGTAAACGCCATGACTATAGTCATGGTCATCGATGATGCTTTCAACCATGATGTAAATGCTTTGAGAAAGAATTTCCTGAATACCGCCCACTTTACGGGTTTTCCCTGAATACCCCAGGTCGATGGCAATTACCCTTTCTGCTCCGAGCGAATAGGCGATGTCACTCGGAAGGTTGTTCGTTATCCCGCCATCGACATATTCATAATCCTCATATGTATAGGGCAAATAGACACCTGGCAGCGAGCAGGATGCACGGACAATATCACTTAGATCCTTTTCAGCGAGTGGGTGCCATTGAAAGTGATCATCGTTGATTTTGTCTGGATACATAACCGATGAATTCGAAAAGACCGACTGTTCCCCATTCACAATCGCCGTTGCAACGATTGCCAGTGTATCCTCACAGTTACAAAAGCTCTTTCCATCAAAAACATCGTCCAAAATTTTATGCAGCCGATTCCCTTTGGCAATCCCTTTTATCTTATCGCTTGTAAAGATCCCTTTTATGATGTGCCAATAGGCGATATCAATGACACTCTTAACTTTTTTGAATTTATCCAAAGCCTTTCCCGGACTATATCCCAGAGCCAGCAAGGTGGCCGCAATCGCCCCTGAGCTTGTACCAGTGTAAATGGAAGGTTTAATATTGTTTTCATATAAAGCCTGTGCAATCCCTAGATGCGCGGCGCCCCTGATGCCGCCCCCTGAAAAGGCAATCCCTATTTTCATATCCCCGCCTCCCAGTAAAGAATATTATCTGATAGCCTGTATTATAACCTTTGTTCAGTTAAAGCGTCATATATTTTACAGATTCTTTAAACGAGAATAATATAAAGTCTAAATTACCTTTGTCTCCCCATAAACTAACAATAACTTCTTCTTCGGAAAGGTGGTCATTCATTTGAAAATTGTCCGTGTATTCATTGCCGCACCATTTTTCTCCGATGAACAGATTGATCGAGTACATAGGCTGGAGACCGCACTTGCCAAAAATCCGTATGTCATCGATATTTATTCCGCTCGATTCCACCAAAATGAGCAGCTTCCTTTTGGCTCGCATATTTGGAGGAAAACAACATTTGAGCAGGACTTAAAATTCCTTCGCAGGGCTGACGTTGTTGTAACAATCCGGGATTTCACCGGGGACTGCATGGACAGCGGCACTGCATTCGAAGTCGGCTATGCCTATGCCATGCAAAAACCGATCATCCTGATTGAAGAAAAGGATTTCCCTCCCAACTTAATGCTCGTAGAAAGCTTGCACGCCTTCTTCAAGCACGTCGAAGACATGGCCACATACAACTTCCACCAAATGCCCGCCATCCCCTATGAAGGACCGATGGTTTGATGGGATTTTCTGGATGGTGCCTGTCACCCTCCGTTGACGGAGGGTGACAGCACCATCCAGATATTGGATACCACTTAAAATATTATTCTTGACCAGAGCGTACATTCCCTCTATAATTATTAAATGTGTCCCAGTAGCTCAGCAGGATAGAGCGACAGCCTCCTAAGCTGTAGGTCGTGAGTTCGAATCTCGCCTGGGACGTTTTTTATAATCATTTTTCACAATATCATTTTTTTCATATCCTACAAGATTAAATCGACCACGCTTATGATAGCGTGTATTTTTTTACTCTCATTGCCGCTTGGCTTTGTTATTCGAATAGGAGTGTGAACCATGGCGCAAAACGAAAAGATCGGAATTGTCCTTGATGTCGAAACCACCGGCTTGAGCCCGCATACAAATGAAATCATCGAATTGTTTATGATCAAGTTTTCCTTTGACCAAAAAACAGGCCGATTCATCGAGACGCTTGATGAATATTCCACGTTCAATGAGCCGTCTTCTTCCATCTCTTCACAGATTACGAGATTGACCGGCATCACGAATGAAATGGTGAAAGGCGCATCCCTGGATCTGGGGGAAATCTTAGATTTCTGTTCAGATGTTGAATACTTCTTCGCTCACAACGCTTCATTCGATAGAAGCTTTATCATCAAGGTCATGCCTGAATTGGTCCATCGAAAATGGCATTGCTCCATGCGCCACGTAAAATGGAAAAACCATGGATTCCCGAACATGAAGCTTGGAACCCTGCTCGACGGCCACGGCATTTTAAACGATCAAGCCCATCGAGCCAATAGCGACACCCGTTCCACACTGGAACTCATGCTCAAAACCAATTCAGCAGGACATACATACTTGAAAGAAATGACCAGCAGGAAGCCGATGGCTCTGCCAGCTTCCATGAAAACCGGACCTTCTGGTCAAACGAGCAAATATTCCTACCGCCGTGCCCGGAAAATGGCCGAGCAGGAGATGGCTGCCTCCCGTGAAAAAAAAGCGCCATTCCGCTATCAAACAAAAAAGAATGTTGATTCATAAACATTTCCTTCCCGGCCCATTTCGTTTGGCCGGTTTTTCATTTCAGAACCAAGATACAAATAAAAGACCGGGCGATGAAAATCACCGCCCGGCAGGGACTACGCGTATTGCTTTTCTTCTTCCTGCTTGAAAAAACTCTTCATCGAATGGAATACATCCGCCTTTTGCTTCAAGATGTAATAGCGGAAGTTTTCGTCTTTAATGTTCTTGTATGCTGACATCAAGGTCGAGTGCCGGTTGTACTGATTGACTTCCCCATAGCCAAACATGTTGGACACTTTCATGAGCTCTTCGACCAGCTTGACGCAGCGGACATTATCCGATGTTAAATTATCTCCGTCTGAAAAATGGAAAGGATAAATATTAAAACGGGTTGGATTGTACTTCTCATCAATCAATTCCAGTGCTTTTCGGTAGGCGGATGAACAAATGGTCCCGCCACTCTCTCCTTTGGAGAAAAAGTCTTCCTCCGACACAACCTTTGCTTCCGTATGATGGGCGATAAATTCGATTTCGACGGTTTCATATTTCGTCCGCAGGAATCGAGTCATCCAGAAGAAAAAGCTTCGTGCCATATACTTTTCCCACAGTCCCATCGATCCGCTCGTATCCATCATCGCCAATACGACCGCCCTGGATTCAGGCTTCCTGATTTCATTCCACGTCCTGAATTTCAAATCCTCCGGAAAGATCGGATGGAACTTCGGCTCCCCGCTGATGGCATTCCGTTTGAAGGCCGTCATCATCGTTCGTTTCTTATCGATGTTCCCCATCAAACCAGTTTTTCTAATATCATTAAATTCGATGTCCTCGACAGTAATTTCATCTTGTTCCTTCCTTTTCAGGTTCGGGAGCTCCAATTGACTGAACAGCGCTTCCTCCAACTCCAGCATGGAAATTTCGGCTTCATAATAATCTTCACCTGGCTGATCTCCCGCTCCTTGACCTTTACCGGGACCCTTTTGAGGTGTACCATCGCGTGCGATGACGTCCCCCACTTGGCTGTCTCCGTCGCCTTGGCCGACGTGTTTATTCTTATCATAGTTGTATCGAATTTTATATTCGTCTAATGATCGTATTGGAATTTTGACCACATCTTGGCCATTGGACATAATGATGCTTTCTTCTGTTATTAAATCCGGAAGATTCTTCTTGATGGCTTCCTGCACTTTTTCCTGGTGTCGCTGCTGATCATCATGCCCTTTACGATGGAGGGACCAATCTTCTTGCGAAATAACATACTGCTGATTATCCGTTTGAGACATTCTCATTCCCCTCCTTATGAAGTTTCATATCCTAAATTGTCACAATGGCATCCTCATCAACATATACTGTCTTGACTGTCAAAATAAAAAAGCGTCTTGCCTCTTCATCCTGTTAAAGGTTGATTACTCTATCCTATGCACCAAAACCAAATAATTTACTAATTATTGCGACAATAAGACAAAAACCTACGGTGTGGACAAGCCTAAATTTACTCCAGAATATGACAAGCTTTTTTCGTGAAAAGTTGTTGTTGTATGACAAAAAAATTTGGTGAGAATCTCAAAATTTCCTATAATAAAGAAAAAGACTCATACCCATTTTAATGAAAAAGCATCACCCTTACTTCACTAGTTATGTCTATGCATCAATAAATTCCAGTAGTGTAAGCTCGATTAAAAAAATGACAAATAGAATCGAGACCGCATCCTCGCAATTCCATTTGCCATTCTGTAACCAGCTTATTTTCATCATCCATAATTAAAACTGCTGGGGATCTGCCTCCTCCCCATATATCTCCAACTCTTCTTCCGATCTCAGCTTCTCCATTTGTTTTCCAAGCCAGATAACGTCCTCGAAATTGTTCGTCATATTGCCGTTCACGATGCTTGATGCAGGAGCCGGCTTCTTTTTCATCATGATGTCATCACCTCATACATCAGTATGCGCTCTGTGAATCCCCTTCATGCTTTCAATTCTTTTACCACATCCCGAAGAATAGCAATCCCGGCACTTAAGTCGCGTTCGTTCAGTCCCCCGAATCCAAGGAGTATTGTGTCGCGTGGAGCTTTTTCATTTCCTTCCCAATACGCGGCGGTCGGGTAGACCTTTACGCCTCTTTTTAACGCATGATCAACTATTTGATCTTCATTCATCCCAGGCAGCTTCAACAGCATATGGAAGCCCGCGTCCGTTGCGATGACCTTTGAGTTCTCTGGAAATCCTCGCTGTAGTTCCGTATGAAGCAGGTAATACCTCTTTACATATTCATTCCGTACTCTGTTCAAATGCCGGTGCCAAAACCCTTCGTTAATAAAATGGTATAGTGCAGCCTGCATGATGGTCGAACTCGTTTGTCCAATTGACCGTTCATTGCGCTGCAGCCTCTTCAATAAGTGTGGGGGCAGGACCATGAAAGAAATGCGAAGTGCTGGTGTAAGTGCTTTGGAGAAGCTCCCTAAATAAATGACCCTCTCCTGTTTGTCCAGGCTTTGCAGACTGGGGATGGGCCGTCCCGAATACCTGAATTCCCCATCGAAGTCATCCTCAAATATATAAGCAGACTGCTCATTTGCCCACTGCAGCAGCTCTACCCTTCTTTTGATCGGCATGATGGCACCTGTGGGAAATTGGTGCGCCGGTGTGGTGTAGACCACTTTTGGATTAATATGAGTCAGTTTCTCCAATGAAATTCCATCTTCATCCACCTGGATTGGCGCGATTGGTACCCCAGCCCATTTGAGGTATTCACGAACACCGTCAAATCCAGGATTTTCGTATCCTACCTCCTCTGTCGTCAAATCAAGCAAATGGACAAGCAAGCTGATCAAATACCTCGTACCGGAACCGATGATGATTTGCTCTGGATTCGATTGGACCCCTCTCGTGTTGCGAAGGTATACACTCAGCATCCTCCTTAACGGAGCATAACCAAAGTGGTCGCCATATTGAAAATGCTCAAACTGTGAAAATGCCCATTTTTGCGCTCTTTCAAAATCCTTCAACGGGAAGGAATCATGGTTGATCCGACTGTAGTGGAAATCATATTTCACGCCTGTATCAGGCGGCGCGATTGGCGAACCCGCATCGTCTTCATGTTGAATTCCACGGAAAAAGCTCGTATCGATCTTTTCAACATAAATCCCGCTCTTCTCCCTGCTGACGGTGTACCCCTCAGCAAGAAGCTGGCCATATGCATGTTCAACCGTCGTCTTACTGATATTCAGCTGTGTCGATAGCTTTCTGATCGAAGGCAGCTTTGATCCTGGTGGGATGCTGCCGGATGTGATTTCGTCGCGAATGTGTGTATAAAGTTGATCATAAAGCGCTTGCCCTTCCTTGAAAATGATCGGCGGGAGCATAATTGTTTTCTCCATCTGACCTCTCCTCTTTTTTCCAATCTGTCTCTCCCAAAAGCTTTCACCTTTTTTTATGATAAATGTATTCTGTCATCTTAAATATATCGATTTCAATGGATTTCGAAAAGGACAAAAGGAGTGAATCAATAAATGGTGATGATCAGAAAAGCAGCTGTAGAAGATTTGATGCCATTGAAAGAGCTCATGCTGCAATACATTGTCGATTTTTACAAACGACCAAAACCCGACGAAAATGAACTTAATAAACTTATTTTAGCTATGCAATCGAATCCATCAATCGGCGAGCAATTTGTCGCGATTGATGGCGATTCCCTGATTGGATTTGCCACCCTGTACTATACGTTCAGCACGACCCGCGTGAAAAAGATGGCTATCCTCAATGATTTATTTGTTTCTGCAAAACATAGAGGATGCGGCGCCGGCGAAGCATTATTCCGACAATCCAGGCATCGTGCACATGAAGCTGACTGTGCCTCGATGACTTGGCAAACGGCGCTCGATAACAAAAGGGCTCAGTCGCTATACGAAAAAATGGGCGGACAAAACGTGAACGATTGCTGGATTCATTATGAAATCGATCTTTAGGAAAGGGGAATGGAACGACATGAAGAATGAACGCATTGTGTTGGAGGGCCAGTATGTCGAACTGCTGCCGATGGAATATGAATATTTGGAGAATTTGGTTCAAGCGGGATTGGATGAACAAATATGGACGTATATGCCGACAAAGGCAGCAAACAAAGATAAAATGAAGATGCTTGTGACGCAAGCTATGAGCAACAGGGAAACCGGGGTGGAATACCCTTTTGTAATCAAAAGCAAGGAACATGACCGGATTATCGGCAGTACAAGATTTCTGGACATCTCGCTTCCGAACAAAAATCTCGAGATAGGCTGGACGTGGCTCAATCCGTCTGTGTGGCGGTCAGCGGTCAATACGGAATGTAAATTATTGTTGATGGAGTACTGCTTTGAAACACTCGGCCTTAATCGCGTCATGCTAAAAACTGACTCAAGGAACAACCGCTCTAGGACGGCAATTTTAAGACTCGGCGCCAAGGAAGAAGGAACGATGAGGATGCACCGCGTATTGGAGGATGGCTACATCCGCGACACGGTCATGTTCAGCGTGATCAAACCGGAATGGCCGGGAGTGAAGGAAAGATTGATCCATTACTTGAAGAAGGCATAAAAATAAGGAGTCTGTCGGTCGGCTTTTGTCCGCCGACTAAGACTCCTTTTTACTTAGACTTATTTATCATCATATTGGACGGGATCGGGCTGCTTCCCCTTTTCTTTC
This sequence comes from Falsibacillus albus, assembly GCF_003668575.1. Lineage (NCBI taxonomy): Bacteria > Bacillati > Bacillota > Bacilli > Caryophanales > Bacillaceae > Falsibacillus > Falsibacillus albus. The sequence goes on from NZ_RCVZ01000002.1 coordinate 463,930, forward strand.
ACTTCTTCATTCGTACGGTGCTTTTCCATCTGCCTTCCCAACTGCTTGACTTCCTTCATACTGCTTGCCATTGATCCATTTTTTTCTTCGGGTTTTTTTGAATTTTTCTTTTCATTATTCATTTGCCCCACCTCTTGATTGAAAGGATACCCTTTTTGGGAGAGAATAAAACATAAATAAACTTGGGGGAAGATGGGACATGATCAAACGTTTGGATATAAAAAATCAAAAGACAGCAGAACAAATTCGAGAACTGCAGCAGGCTGCCTATCAAGTGGAAGCAAGGCTGATCGACTTTTCCGATTTGCCTCCCTTGGTGGAAACCGTGAATGACATCATGGCGCTCGATGAAATATTCTTCGGATTCATCGTGGATGGCAAATGGATCGCGGGAGCTCTCTCCTTTGAATTGGAAGAGGACGAATCGGCGACCATCTGCCGGATGATGGTCCACCCGGATGCCCATAGGAAAGGAATTGCGGGAAAACTATTAGAAGAATTTTTTAAAGAAACGTCCTTTTGTACGAAGTGGCAGGTAACCACCGGTGCCGCAAACGAGCCTGCCAAAAGGTTGTACGCAAAGCATGGATTTTATGAAGATCGACAATTTGAAGTCGTCCCAGGTTTGATGATCAGCTCTTTTGTGAAGGAAAATACCAGATAAGGTGCAGATTCTTCGCCGGATGCAACGCAAAAGGTTTTGTCGAATAATTGATATATCGTGATTTTCGCAGATATATGCTTTAATTTCGCTGATAAATTGAGATTTTCGCAGATAATTCCTGGATTTCGCAGATATCCTTTCCGGAAGCCCCGCCTTTCACCAGCAGTCCCTCTGGAAACCATTAAAAAAAGCTTGGATCGGCGCCAGATCCAAGCTTTTTTATTATTTTTACCGTTCAATCCAAAACTTTTCCCTCATCAGAAGCCCATTCTCCCCATAATCCAGCTTTCTTTCTAACGATTCAGCAAGCTTCCGACGTAGCGAAGCAATTCGTTGGCAGATGAAGAGTTGTATCCGTGCTCATCGATCAAGCGGGCAACGACTTCATTGATTTTCTTGAGCTGCTGCTCATCAGGTGTTTTTGTGGAAGTTGTAATTTTGACGACGTCTTTCAAGTCAGCAAACAACTTCTTCTGAATGGCTTCTCTCAGGCGGTCATGCGAGTTGTAGTCAAATCGCTTCCCTTTACGCGCATAGGCAGAGATCCGAATCAAAATTTCTTCGCGGAATGCCTTTTTCGCATTTTCGGAAATGCCAATTTGCTCTTCGATCGACCTCATTAATTTTTCATCCGGATTGATTTCCTCACCAGTCAATTGGTCGCGAAGCTTCGCCTTATTGCAATAAGCTTCCACGTTATCGAGGTAGTTATCCATAAGCGTTTTCGCAGACTCCTCATAAGAGTAGACAAATGCTTTTTGAACTTCCTTCTTGGCGATGTCATCATATTCCTTCCTTGCCAATGAGATGTAATTCAAGTATTTTTCCCTCAGCTCCTGCGTGATCGATGGATGCTGATCCAGTCCCTCCTTCAAGGAGCGGAGGACATCCAAGGCATTGATCGACGAAATTTCCTTGCGAATGATTGTGGACGAAATCCTATTGATGACATACCGCGGGTCGATTCCACTCATTCCTTCGTCCTGGTATTCCTTTTTCAGCTCATCAACATCAGCCGAGTTGAACCCTTCCACACTTTCACCATCATAGAGGCGCATTTTCTTGATCAAATCGATGTCTCCGCGCTTCGGATCTTTCAGGCGGGTCATGATGGAAAACATCGCCGCAACCTTCAGTGTATGCGGTGCAATATGGACATCCGCCACGTCTGATTCATTGATCATTTTTTCATAGATCTTTTCTTCCTGTGATACCTTTAGATTATATGGAACCGGCATGACGATGATCCTGGAATGGAGCGCTTCATTCTTTTTATTCGAAATGAAGGAACGATACTCTGTTTCATTCGTATGGGCAACGATCATTTCATCGGCAGAAATGAGTGCGAATCTGCCTGCTTTGAAATTTCCTTCCTGTGTCAGCGAAAGCAAGTGCCATAAGAATTTCTCATCGCATTTCAGCATTTCCTGGAATTCCATCAAGCCTCGATTGGCTTTATTTAATTCACCATCGAACCGGTAGGCGCGCGGATCTGATTCAGAACCGAATTCAGCAATAGTCGAGAAATCGATGCTTCCCGTCAAATCGGCAATATCCTGCGACTTCGGATCTGATGGACTGAATGTGCCAATCCCCACCCGTTTATCTTCAGAGAAAAAGATTCGTTCCACCAATACATCTTCAATTCGCCCGCTGTACTCCTGCTCAAGCCTCATCATGTTCAACGGGGATAGATTACCTTCCACGCGGATTCCATATTCTTCATAAAATTCATCGCGGAGATGGTGCGGGATCAAATGCAGCGGATCTTCATGCATCGGACATCCTTTTATGGCAAAAACAGAGCCTCTGTCCGATCTTGCGTATGCCTCCAACCCTCTTTTCAACATGGCTACAAGAGTCGACTTCCCTCCACTTACAGGTCCCATTAATAACAAAATACGCTTGCGGACATCCAATCGTTTGGCAGCAGGATGGAAATATTCCTCAACAAGTTTTTCCAATGCTTCTTCAAGTCCGAATAACTGTGAATTAAAAAAATTATACCGTCTCTTTCCATTTACCTCTTCCACACCGGCGTCTTTGATCATATTGTAAACCCTTGAATGTGCCGACTGCGCCACCCATGGCTTCTCTTTAACCATCTCTAAGTAGGCTGCAAATGTTCCTTCCCATTTTAACTTTTCTTCTTCTTCTCGGTAGTACTCCAGCTTTTTTAAAATATCCATAAGGACCTCCCCCTGTCGCTTGTTGAGAGACGATTAATATACTCTATGCTCCTGTCCCGACAAACATGAATAATTAACGGAGGCAGTTTCGAAATGTGGGATGTCCAAACGATTCATAAAAAACATGATTTTTCCAGAAAATAATGAATGAATGCGTTCACACTCCCCCAAAAATGGGCTATAATAAGGAATAGATTGGGCATACTTGGACTATTGAAAAGGAGGCGCTGCATCCATGAACACGTTCATTATCTGCTGCGTGATTGTTGCATTCTTATCCGCGATCTTCACTGCGGGATACAATGATAAGCCAGGTGTACACAAATAGAATAGCGAAATCGGCTGGTTCAGAGGCGAATGGCAGATATACCGCGATTCACACTCAAAGCCGGATTTAGACAAAAGGGACCGAGAGAATATACTCTCGATCCCTTTTGTCATTTTTGACTTTTTTTCATTTTAATAATTTTCTTAAGTTATTTTAAGTCGAATCCTTTCCCCTGTACGAAATCTTTCATATACATCCTTCTTTTCGCAGAGAGCATTTTGGCCATTTGACCGGTCCAAGTATCAGTTCTCAGGCCCCCGGTACGCTTGTGGTAGTATTTGGAGATGACCTCATCATAGTCGGTCATTTGCTTCATATATTTTTCTTCATCTTGCTCATATGTGTTTTCATGATAAATATGCTCAAGCGGCAATCTCGGCTTCACATCGGTATCCTGATCAGGATACCCGATTGCCATGCCAAACAGTGGAATGACCCTTGATGGCGTGTTCAGTAATTCCTGGACTCCATTCAAGTCGTTGCGGATGCCGCCGATATAGCATATCCCCAATCCCATCGACTCCGCTGCGACCGCTGCATTTTGGGCAGCCAAGGCAGCGTCGATAAGTGATACCATGAATTTCTCGGTGCTCTCAATGGAATCTGCGATATCCGCCTGATGTTTTTCCGCAAGCAGCTCGTGGCGATGAAGATCTGCGCAAAACACAAGAAAATGGCCGTTATGTACTACATAAGATTGGTTCCCCGCAAGCTCGGCCAGTTTTTCTTTTTTCACTGGATCGGTCACACCGATGATTGTATATGCCTGGATATAACTTGAAGTCGATGCTGCTTGGGCGCTTTTGATGATCGTCTCCACCTGTTCCCTCGTCAATGGTTGATCCTTGAATTTCCTAACTGAATGATGGGCCAGGAGCGTTTCAATTGTTGTATTCATTATGTATCGATCCTTCCATGTCTTTTTTCGAATAGTGTACCACCAAACTTTGATGTTTAAAAATAAAACGGCCTCCTCGGTTTTTCCGGGAAGGCCGTTCTAAAATTCCTTTATTTCAATGTAGGATAATCCTGCTGGCGAAGCGCCTCATACACAAGGATGGCCGCTGTGTTCGATAGATTGAGCGACCGGACGTTGTCATTCATCGGGATGCGCAGGGCACGATCCTTATTTTCAGCCAATAAGTCTTTCGGAAGGCCTGTCGTTTCTTTACCAAAAATAAAGAAATAATCCTTTTCAAGCTGACTGTAGTCAAACGTAGTATGTGGCTTTGAGCCGAATTTCGTCAAGTAGAAGAATTCGCCGCCTTCATTTGCCTTAAAGAAGTCTTCCAAGGAATCATGGTAGACGATATTCACGAATTGCCAATAATCCAAGCCCGCACGCTTAAGCATTTTATCATCCGTTGAAAAACCAAGCGGACGGATCAAATGGAGCGTTGTATCGGTAGCCGCACATGTACGTGCGATATTACCTGTATTTGCAGGAATTTCTGGTTGATATAGTACAACATGTATACCCATTTGTCTTTCACCTCATCAATAAACTCTACCTGACATTATACCAATCCAGGACAAGTTTTTCTACTGATCATCCACGATGGTAAAAAATCGGTACTTAATATTCGGAGTGTAAGCACTGGAATCCTCGTAGGCCCAGTATCTCATCCGACTGTTGTACGTATGTGCATTCACAAGGGGCATACCGTCTGCATCCTTCCCGGTGACGATCGTATTATGATCAAAGCGTCCGTCACCCTGAAAGTCATAGCAAATTACGTCCCCAATCTTCAGTTCTTGAGGATCATTCACCTGCCTTGCCCGAAGTCCGCTCCTACTCGAGGAAAGGTACCACTTCAGCGAATTGGCCACTGTCCAGCTGTAGCTCCAATTATTGTTCTGCATCCACCAGCCGCTTCCCCTTCCTGGATAGCCGCGCATCGGTGCCCCTCCGGCATGGAGGCATTGGGAAATGAAATTGGTGCAGTCGACCTCAAATGTTTTAAAGGCAGGATTATAGCTGTTCCACCAACGCTCAGCATACTGCGCCGCTTTCAGACGATCGTATTGATAGGCACTCCGATATTCTACTTCATCCTCCATGCTTGGATAAATATCAGCATTCTGCTGCACAGGAATCGGCTGCTCATCATCCCCAATCAAAACATTTTGATAAAAGGCTGACCGGCGATGCTCCACTTCTTCTTCTATATAAATAAGCCCCCGCTGCTTGAGCAGATATTGCATATGAACGTCATAATATATGAAGGTATTTTCCCCTTCCTCTTCCATCAGCCTGATCCTGCCGGTTGCAGACGTCTTGATGATTTCCGCCTGCCGTCTCTCCAATGATTCCTTTTTTCTCTCCACCTTTGGACAGGAGGATTCATTCAATTCCTTTATGCTTTGGTTGACCCGGTCCTGCAGCAGCCTTTGTATTTGATCTTTCATCACGATCGCCCTCCTTCATTAATACATATGATGGAAGGCGTGGTTGCAAAACTAAAAAAACCGATCGCATATCACGATCGGCCCTCTGTAAAAAAGGATAATCCTTTTTCGATTTCCTCGATGACTTCTTGATCTTCTTCCTTATTCCGAGCCTTCTTCAGCGCTTCAATCGCATCCTCGCCGCCGATCCTTCCCAATGCCCAAGCAGCCGTCCCTCGTATGACAGGACGGACATCCCTTTCCATCACCGAGATGATATCAGGAATGGCGGTTTCATCTTTAAAATGAGCCAAAGCAAGCAGCGCATTTCGCTGAATCGGCTTTTTCCCTCTCCACGATCCGGATACATGGCCGTAATTCTGTTTGAACTCCTTGTTGCTGATTGAAAGAAGCGGCTTAAGCAGAGGCTTGGCAATTTCGGGATCCGGCTCCATCCGCTCATGAAGATGAAAGTCCTTCCCTTTATTCTCGGGACAAACCGTTTGGCACGTGTCACAGCCATATAGACGGTTGCCGATTTTCGTCCGGAACTGATCCGGCAGGAATCCTTTTGTCTGGGTCAAAAAGGCAATACAGCGCTGGGCATCCAGCTGCCCGCCTTCCACCAATGCCCCTGTAGGACATACATCGACGCACTTGTTGCACGTCCCGCATTGATCCTCCATCGGCTTGTCCGGTTCAAATGGAAGGTTGGTGATCATTTCCCCTAAGTAGACATACGATCCGAATTCAGGTGTAATGATCGCACAATTTTTTCCGCTCCAGCCGATGCCTGCCCGTTCGGCGACAGCACGGTCGACCAATTCGCCCGTATCGACCATCGACTTGAACATGGCCTCTGGAACCTTCTCTTTTATATAATCCTCTAATAAAGAAAGCTTTTCTTTTAAAAGATCATGATAGTCCGTCCCCCAAGAAGCCCGGCAAAAAATCCCGCGCCGCTCCCCTTTCTTGCTTTGAGGGGCATCCTTCATTTTCGACGGATAGGCAAGGGCAATGGAAATGATCGATCGCGGTTCATCAAAAATCAAGGAAGGATCCACCCTTTTTTCGATATCCTTTTCCTCGAAACCCGATTGATAGCCGAGCGATTCCTGGCGCACCAACCGATTTTTCATTTCATCAAATGTGGACGCAGTCGTAAAACCTATCTTATCAATGCCGATCCTTCGGCTGTATTGAATGATCTCTTCTTTCAGTTTTTTGAAATCCATGGATGGACCCCTCCTTTCTTCACTATTAATTGAACATTTATATATAAAAAATGATTTCCGACTGTTCTCTATGATAAACTATTTTTATCAAATTTTGGAGGTGGAATGGTTGGAAATCAAACTAGATTCATCCTTGTGCGCTGCGATACCCGGATTTAAAGCTGGCATCATTCATTATAAAGGGATTGAAGTCGGCGACTCCCCGCAGATGCTCCGGGGCAGGCTCCAGCTATTTCAAGAGTCGATTTACTTTGACCTGGAGGATCAGTCCGTCACTGAACGCCCCGGCATCCAAGAATGGCGGCAAATCTTCAAAGCAGTCGGCAAAGACCCGAACCGCTACCGCCATGCAGCAGAGGCGCTGTTCAGAAGGATCAAAAAGCAGAACTACCTGCAGCCGATCAACTCGGCAATCGATTTGAACAATTTTTTCTCCCTGCAGTATGAAGTCCCGATTGGCCTCTATGATCTGGACAAACTATCCGGCGACATCGTAATTCGCATCGGCGCATCGGGAGAGGAATATGAAGGATTGAATGGCAGAAGCAACTCCTTGGAAAATTTGATCATTTCAGCTGATGACAATGGCGGGTTCGGAAGCCCATTTGTCGACTCGACCAAAGCAAACGTGATCCCAGGCACAACTAGCGCCCTGCAAATCATTTATTTGCGGCCTTCACTGCCATTGGATGAATGCAATGCACTGACAGAATCACTCATGAACATGTTCACCCAGATCAACGGCGGGGAAGCAAATTTTCAAGTCCTAGGCTGCTAGCAGTCCAGGGCTTGCCCGCCAAAACAAATAAAACGCAATGCTTCGTTTTGGGTTCAAACGAAACACTGCGTTAGTTCACATATGTATGGAGCGGGTGAAGGGAATCGAACCCTCATCATCAGCTTGGAAGGCTGAGGTTTTACCACTAAACTACACCCGCATTTAACGTTTCTTTAACACGTTTTTTATTATAGTAATATTCTTTACAAAATGCAACCCATATTTCGAAAAAAGTCGACGGAATCCGACATTTCCTTTCATGATGACGGATTCCTACCTGAAGCATCATTATTTTTCAAAATTATTTTCAATGAACTGCTGCTCCTGCTCTTTGGACAAAATCCCGTAAGCTCTCCCTATATTTCCATGCTGGAGAAGCCAAACCTTATTGTGATCCTCATCCACTGTTGAAAAATCCCCTGCGCTCCATTTGTTAAGAATAGACAGCAAGAGATCCCTATGCTTGAAATCACTCTTTTCAACTACTTCCTTCACTTGCTGGATATGCTCATCCGTCATCTCGACCGCACCCCATTTATCACTTGCCTTGATCTTCTGATGCGTCATCTGATTCATGATATCCAGGACCTCACCCTCTTTGGACCGTGAATCCAAATCGACCTCATCCTTTACACCTTCAACCCGGTTCGTCTGTGCCCCCGCCTCATCCCGCGTATCAACTTGAGGCTCGGTACTGCCGCGGATCACCAAATAATAACCCAAAAATGCTCCAACCCCCAAGAGGATCATCAATCCAATCAGCACAAACTTACGCTTCATTAAATCCCCATCCCCCATTTTCTATGTATTTCTACTATCATATCAAAACCAGAAGATAATTCCATTAATTTCTAACAAAAAAAGGCCGTCTATTAAAAGACGAACCAGACATACATTTTATGATTTATTTAATTAAATGAGGACCTCCGCGACGACTCGAAAATGCATGAGCTTCAACGGACTTTCACGAAAAACTTGCAGGAAATCGCGTGATTAGACCTTCCCTTCAATCGAGTAAATTAAGCCTTTTCTGCTCTCTTCCACTCCAGTCCGTGGCTGACACACCCAAAGCTTATGATCAAGATGAACACATAACAAACATTATTGAGCCAATTAGGCATAATGAAAAACTCCCCTTTATGACAATTGATTTCCAGCTTATTTTACTATTAAAGGAAGCGAAGGGAATGGAGGAGATGTTACGGTGGTGTGAACGATTTATGTATTTTACCCTTGTCTATATGGGAAAAATTTCATAAAATTAACGTAAAATGATTGGAGTTGAATTATGATTATAAAACCACGAGTAGAAACGGAAGAACTAATAGTTTTAAGATATTTAAATAACCGCTTGAAATTATCGGCAAATGAATTGAGTTACTACTTAAACCTCGAAAAGGGATTTATAGGTGAAATAAGTTTTGATGAATGGATGAAGGGAGTCAATCAAAATTGGTTAATTCTAAATGATTTACTCCTTGAAAACAATAATTCAATCTTTCAAATTGACTCACTGTTATTCGGTCTGAACAAACTCCTTATATTTGAAATAAAAAATTACGAAGGCGACTTTTACTTAGAAGGAGAGAGATGGTACTCATCCACAAATTTAGAAATAAAAAATCCCTTACATCAACTAAGAAAGAGCGAATCTTTGCTGCGAAGTTTGCTCCAAAAGAATGGTATCAACCTTCCCATCGAATCCTATCTCATTTTCGTCAACCCCGAATTTCACTTATACAATGCCATACAGAATTCACCCATTATCTTTCCACCACAAATCAACCGCTTTATGAAAAAGTTGAATGAAAATACGATACCTACTACAAATAAACAGATAAATATAGCTCAAAAAATCTCTTCACTACATTTAAATTACTCCCCATTTTCTCGTATTCCTCCATATCAATATACTGATCTCCAAAAAGGTGTTTTTTGCAAAACTTGCAGTTCTTTAACTTCCCAACATAATAGAAACCTTTTAATATGTCAGAAATGCGGTGAAAAAGAAACAATCACTTCTGGTATTTTAAGAACAGTAGCTGAATTTAAAACTCTGTTTCCAACAAAACAATTAGAAACAAATATTATTCACGAATGGTGTAAAGTTATAAAGTCAAAGAAATCTATTAGACGAGTTTTAAAAGAAAACTTCACCATGGTAGGTCACTCTGGGGCATCTCATTTTTTATAAAGTAAAATCGGTCGCCGTGATTACAATATTTTAGCTGGGTGATATTTTATCTGATTCCCTTTATCCGGATTCCGCTCGCTGACGGGCATCAGATCCTCAATCTGATTCCCTTTATTCCGATCCCGTTCACTGAAGGGAATCAGATTCCCATTCTGATTCCCTTTATCCAGATTCCTCTCGCTTACGGGAATCAGATCCTCTTTCTGATTCCCTTTATCCGGATTCCGCTCGCTGACGGGCACCAGATTCCATTCTGATTCCCTTTATTCCGATTACACTCGCTGACGGGCATCAGATCCTCTTTCTGATTCCCTTTATTCAGATCCCGTTCACTGAAGGGCATCAGATTCCCATTCTGATTCCCTTTATTCCGATTCCTCTCGCTGACGGGAATCAGATTCCCATTCTGATTCCCTATATCCAGATTCCTCTCGCTGACGGGCATCAGATCCTCTTTCTGATGCCCTTTATTCCGATTACACTCGCTGACGGGCACCAGATTCCCGTTCTGTTTCCCTTCATTCCGATTTCGCCCACTGACGGGCATCAGATTCCCGTTCTGTTTCCCTTTATCCAGATTCCTCTCGCTGACGGGCATCAGATTCCCGTTCTGATTCCCTTTATCCAGATTCCTCTCGCTGACGGGAATCAGATCCTCTTTCTGATTCCCTTTATCCGGATTCCGCTCGCTGACGGGCACCAGA
>NZ_RCVZ01000003.1:0-864 GCF_003668575.1 Falsibacillus albus
CCGCCCATTTCCGCAATGACGCGCTTCAGCCAGATCTGGCCGTCATGGACCTTGGACGCACGCTCATAGATGCGTGTTCCGACATCACGAGATCCTGTGAAGGAGATGAAGCGTGTCTTCGGATGGTCGACCAAGTAGTCGCCCACTTCCGCGCCGCTTCCCGGTACATAGTTCAGGACACCCTTCGGAAGTCCCGCTTCCTCCATCACTTCCACGAATTTCGCTGCCACCACCGGCGTTGTGGAAGCCGGCTTCAAGAGGACCGTATTTCCTGTCACGATCGCGGCCACAGTTGTCCCCGCCATGATCGCAAACGGGAAGTTCCACGGGGAGATCACGATGCCGACGCCCAATGGGATGTAGCTGTAGCGGTTGTATTCGCCCGGACGGCTTTCCACTTTTTGGCCTTCTTTGATGCTGAGCATTTGACGCGCATAGTACTCAAGGAAGTCGATCGCTTCAGCCGTATCGGCATCCGCTTCGTTCCAAGGCTTCCCTGCTTCCTTCGTCAACAGTGCAGAGAACTCATGCTTGCGGCGGCGGATGATCGCTGCCGCGCGGAACAGGATATCTGCACGCGTTTCCGGCTTCACCTTGCGCCATGTTTGGAACGTTTCATAGGCAATGTTCATCGCCTTTTCGGCTAAATCTTTATTCGCTTTGGACACACGTCCAATTAATTCTTCTTTATTCGCTGGGTTGATGGAGACGATTTTATCTTCCGTCGTCACGCGCTCTCCCCCGATGACAAGCGGGTAGTCCTGGCCAAGATAGCCTTCGACTGTCTTCAATCCAGTTTGGTACGCCTTTTGATTCTCTTCATTCGAAAAATCTGTAAATGGTTCATGTTTGTACGGAATCATT
>NZ_RCVZ01000003.1:874-8419 GCF_003668575.1 Falsibacillus albus
TGCTACGCCTCCTATATTAAAACGTTTTCATACAACTATCATTCTAGCACGAAACTTTTTTCTTCTTCAAAATTTGTGAATAGTAAGATTTCTTTTCTTGTTCATATTGGTTATTATTAATTGTGTAAAAAGTATGGCAGCCTCTGGAGAAGGTTATTATAAATAGGATAGTAGCTAAAGTCCCTGTTAGAAATTCTATTTTTTATCCAATAACTACCATACGTTTAGAAAAAGTTATTGTAAAATAAAATAAATACGATGGAGAGTAACAATGTCACGTTTAAACCGAACTAAATATTTTGCTTATTTCTTTTCATATATGCTGATTTATCCACCAGCCTATTTCGGGACTTTTTTTCTTGCTTTTTTTGCGGATTCCTCGTCAACCACCTCTGAATCTTTTTTGGATAAGGTATTTATTTTCTATGCAGTAATTGTAATCCTGGCAGGTTTATATATCCTTAATTATTTGTTTAGACGTATGTTGAAATTACCAAGAAACAACAAGTACACTTGGTCCATCTTCATTATTCATATAATCCTGACCCCTCTTACCTACTTTTTGGCTTTAGCTATCTATTAAAATATAGAAAAGAAGCTGCCCGAAACGCAATATACATCGCTATCAGACAGCTTCATTCACTTTTCTCGCTAATTACGCAATTCCAAAGTTAATAAATTTAATAGAAAATCTCATTTTAGTAGCTAAAGCAACAAGTATGAGAAAAGGGTCTATTTATAAATATGAACGTAAGGTTCTTTTTCATTTGGCTTTTTGGATATGAGTGCTTCCGGGCCATTGACGGAGGTCACATTGACTTCGATCGATAAGTAATCCGGAAAATGGTCCATGATCAATCCTGCTACATATTGAGTAAATCCGATCGCTTCTGCCTCTCCATAAAATTGGATGGGGATTTCAATGCGGAGTTCCGACATTTGATCGTCTTTATAATATGCCCTTCCAATGACACCGTTGCTTGAAAAGTATTTCTCTACATCCTGTTTGAAATTCATGAAATAGGTCCAATCATCCCGATGGTCCTGTTTGGCTTCATCAGATGGGAACAGGTAGTAGTTTTCCTTGACATCCTTCCAAGACCCGAGTGATGTACTGTTTGCCGGGACATTAGAATACGAGAAGAAATGCCCGGGAACAACCGAGTTTTTGCTTGCTTGCTCAAACAACCCAATGGTGATTGGAACACCTTTCAATTCCGGCTTATCTCTCAGCCTTTTCGCTACTTCTGCAGCAATTTTCTTTCCTTCGGCCACCACATCGGCATGTTTGATCGGCGCTTCATACACATCGCCATACTGTTCTTTTTGGTAATAATGAACGGAATTCAAGGCCAAACCAATCATGACACCGCCAAGTTTGACCGTATCTTTATCCGTTTTCACCAAGTAATCCTGTTCGAGGATATGTGACAGATAGATCGGATTTTTTTCATTCCGCTGCTTGACCGTTCCCTTTTCATCATCGAGCGGATTCAATCCGATATTCTGGGATGCCTTAAGCCCTTCTTCCTTCAGCTGGCTTTTTGAATATTTTCGGTTCAGCCAAAGCGTGACTGTATCCTTATCAAGAATCTGCCCTTCCTGAAATAAATATTTATCAGGGGAGTATTCATTCTTGGCAATCCTCATCAAGCCCGTTTCAAATTCCTTGATATCATACCTTGAATTCAGATTTGCAACGACCATTCCCCGTGTTTTGCTAGGTTTGAATGGCAAAATGGTCCGGTAATACTTATTGGAAATTTGGTAGTTCGGAATAAAGGCTTTCTCCGTCTTATCATCCGTTTTTTGGACCACTTCGTTGTTTTTTTCAAATTTCGGTGCGCATCCGGTCAACAACAATGCTGCAGCAAACGTCACCGCCAACCATTTTTTCATGCTCTCATTGCCACCTCTTATCGGTTAAGTTCATCAAGCATCTTCTCTTCGTCCCAGATCTCGATTCCCAAGTCTTGTGCTTTGGTAAGCTTGGACCCGGCATCTTCACCTGCAATTAACAGATCCGTGCTCTTGCTGACGCTTCCAGTGACTTTACCGCCAAGACCTTCTATTTTTTCTTTTGCTTCATTTCTTGTCAACTTTTCGAGCTTACCAGTCAACACGACCGTTTTGCCTGCGAATACAGAATCAGATTCCTCCGCCGAAACAGGCTTTGGCCCTTTATATTCCATATTGACACCCGATTCTTTCAGTTCCTCCATCAGTTCATGGACTTCTTCATTCTCAAAATATGATACCACTGAATCGGCCATTTTCTCACCAATTTCATTGATGGCTGTCAATTCTTCCAATGAAGCGGAGGCCAATTTGTCCATCGTATCGAAATGCTGGGCCAATGTCTTGGCCGCCTTTGCGCCGACGTGGCGAATGCCCAGGCCGAACAGAAGCTTCTCCAATGAATTTTTCTTGGAATCTTCGATTGCCTTCAGCAGGTTGGTGACTGATTTCTCCCCCATCCTTTCCAATCCTAATAGCTGTTCTTTGGAAAGTTTATAAAGGTCTGCAACATCAACGATCAGTTTTTCTTTGAACAGCTGTGTCACGACCTTCTCACCAAGGCCGTCGATGTTCATCGCATTTCTCGATACAAAGTGGATGAACCCTTCCCTGATTTGAGCGGGGCATTTTGGGTTGATGCACCTAAGTGCAACCTCGCCCTCAAGGCGGACCAATTCACTTTCACACTCGGGACAATGGGTAGGCATCGAGAACTCTTTTTCTTCCCCTGTCCGCTGCTCCACAAGGACATTCACGACTTCAGGTATGATGTCGCCCGCTTTTTTCACAACGACGGAATCACCTATTTTGATGTCTTTCTCCCTGATTAAATCCTCGTTATGGAGCGATGCCCGCTGGACAGTCGTCCCAGCGACTTTAACCGGCTCCAAAACGGCCGTCGGTGTGATGACACCGGTGCGTCCTACATTTAGCTCAATATCCTTGAGCTTTGTCACGACCTCTTCAGCCGGGAATTTATAGGCAATCGCCCACCGTGGACTTTTGGCCGTCGTCCCTAATTCTTGCTGCTGCTGGAGCGAATCGACCTTCACAACGATTCCATCGATTTCATAAGGCAGATTCGGACGTTTATCAACCCAGCCTTCTACAAATTGAATGACTTCATCGATTGTGGCACACGTTTTTCGTTCTTTATTAGTTTTGAAACCAAGACGTTCTAAAAAGTCAAGGCCTTCGCTATGGGAAGACACGCCTGTTTCCCCTATATCCGCTATTGCATAAAGAAATATATCCAGGTTCCTTGATGCCGCAATACGTGGATCAAGCTGCCTTAATGACCCTGCCGCTGCATTGCGGGGATTCGCAAACGGCTCCTCCTCTTTATCCAAACGCACTTCATTCAGCTTCTCGAATGACTTTTTGGGCATGAAGGCTTCCCCTCGGGCTTCAATTGACACCTGCTCATTCAATCGAAGCGGGATCGAACGGATCGTCTTCAAGTTCACCGTGATGTCTTCTCCGATTGTCCCGTCACCACGGGTAGCACCTTGGACAAACAATCCATCCTCATAGCGCAAAGAAACTGCAAGACCATCAATTTTCAGCTCGCATACATAAGAGAAATCTTCCCCTACCGCCTGCCGGACTTTTCGGTCAAAATCCCGTAAATCATCTTCGTTGAATGCATTTCCCAGGCTCAGCATCGGGCTTCGGTGTTCTACCTTCTGGAAAAAGTCCAAAACCGTACCGCCGACACGCTGGGAAGGAGAATCGGGAGTCTTAAGATCCGGATATTCCTCCTCGATCTCCAGTAACTCCCTCATTAAACGGTCATATTCTGCATCTGGAACGGAGGGCTTGTCCAGCACGTGATATTCATAATTATATTGATTGAGTAGGTTATGAAGCTCCTTCACTTGCTTTTCAGCAGATGGTCGGTCCATACAAACAACCCTTTCTGTTCATTCTTATTTTTTCTCGATTGGCGCAAATTTCGCCAATAAGCGTTTGATGCCAGTCGGGCTTGGAAAAGCAATATCAAGTTCGACGCCTTCCCCTTCCCCTTTGACGCTGACAACCGTACCGACACCCCATTTTTTATGCTCGGCTTTATCTCCGACGCTCCAGCCAAGATTATCGGCACCAGTTGCACCCATTGCTTTCTGGACAGGACGTGTGACCGGCTTTCGTGGTGCAGGGCGATTCATGCTGCCTCCGCTCATTCCGGTTCCAAATGGTGAAGATTGTTTTCGTTCACCACCGATCACATCGATAAGCTCTTCTGGAATTTCATCAATGAAGCGTGACACCGGGTTCATGTTTGTGCGTCCAAACAGCGTACGCATTTGGGCATTGGTTATGAATAATTCCTGTTCGGCACGAGTGATCCCAACGTATGCCAAACGCCTTTCTTCTTCCATTTCTTCCTCTTCCATCAAGGAACGGCTGTGCGGGAATACCCCTTCTTCCATTCCTAGCAGGAATACGACAGGAAACTCAAGGCCCTTAGCAGAGTGAAGCGTCATAAGAACGACTGACTCCTGTACCTTTTCTTCCTCATCTAAACGGTCGATATCCGCCACAAGTGCAAGGTCTGTCAAGAAAGCAACGAGGCTCCTATCTTCACTTGCCTGCTCAAAGCTTTGCGTAACGGAAAGAAACTCATCGATATTTTCCAATCGGCTTTGTGCCTCAAGGGATTTCTCCGCCTTCAGCATTTCTCTGTATCCCGATTTTTCCAAAAGGTCTTCCACAAGCTCTGTCACAGATAAATATTCCTGCATTTGTGTGAAGCCTTTAATTAAATCCCTGAACTCGATGCATGCCTTAGTAATTTTCGGGCTGAGTCCGATGTGTTCAATTTCATGAAGGGCACCATACATAGAAATGTCGTTTACCTGTGCATGGCGGGCAATCTTATCCACTGAAGTGGACCCTACACCCCTTTTTGGCACATTAATGACCCTGCTCAAGCTGATATCATCATCCGGATTGGAGATCAATCGTAAATACGCAAGGATATCTTTGATTTCTTTGCGGTCATAGAACTTGATTCCCCCGACAATGGAGTATTCAATATTGGACTTCAACAATACTTCCTCCATCACACGGGATTGGGCATTCGTCCGATATAAAATGGCAATGTCGGAGTATTTCCGATTCTTCTGCTCAACCAATTCTTTGATCTTCCCTGCAACATACTGCGCTTCACCTTGTTCACTGTCAGCTCGGTAATATGAGATTTTCTGGCCATCGTCATTTTCCGTCCAGAGATTTTTCGGCTTCCTGTTCGAATTATTTTTGATGACCTCATTGGCCGCCGACAATATCTTTTTCGAAGAACGATAATTTTGCTCGAGCATGATCACCTTTGCACGCGGATAATCTTTTTCAAATGATAAAATATTGGCGATGTCCGCCCCGCGCCATTTGTAGATGGACTGGTCGGAATCACCGACGACGCAAAGATTTTGAAAACGGGCGGCAAGCTGTTTTACAAGCATATATTGTGCCCTGTTCGTATCCTGATACTCATCGACATGAATATATTGGAATTTGCGCTGATAAAACTCCAGCACTTCCGGAACCCTTTGAAACAATTGAATGGTTTTCATGATCAAGTCATCAAAATCGAGTGCCTGATTCTTGCTTAGCTTCTTTTGATATTCGACATACACATCATGGACGACTTGCTCAAAATAACTTCCCGCTTGCTTGGAAAATTCCTCAGGGGTAATAAGCTCATTTTTCGCCGAGCTGATGCTTCCAAGAATCATTCTTGGATCAAACTTCTTAGGATCGATGTTCTTCTCCTTGAGGATTCCCTTGATCACGGATTGCTGATCAGTGGAATCGAGAATCGTAAAGTTGCGGTTAAATCCGATCCGGTCAATGTCTCTTCTTAAGATGCGAACGCACATGGAGTGGAATGTTGAAATCCAGACATCCTCTGCAGCACCGCCCATGACATTGGCGATCCTGTCCCTCATCTCTCGCGCAGCCTTATTCGTAAAGGTAATCGCGAGAATATTATAAGGATTGACGCCTTTTTCCACCATCAAATATGCAATGCGCTGCGTCAACACCCGCGTCTTTCCACTTCCTGCACCTGCCATGATCAAAAGTGGTCCGTCTGTCGATTTTACTGCTTCCTTCTGCTGAGGATTAAGACCCTGCAGCAGTCTTTCCGTTAAAAATTGCATTTCATCACCGCCTAAACTAGAACATTTGTTCTTATTATAACTTATTTTTGCAAATAAACATTACTATTTTGGGTTCTTTTCATATAGTTTTTTGCTACTTATCTAAGTTTGTACAAGGTTGATTTCCGCAGAAGGATGCTCGCTTTCCAAGGGGCCTCACCTGTCCCGCTAATCCCTCCGGAGTCTCGCACCTTCCGCTCCAATCAACACCTAAGAATGAATGATTTACAAGAAACACTCTTAAAACAACTCTTGAGACATCAGCCTTATTTTTTAATTGCCTTCACCGTTCTGAGCGCATCATTCAAATCCTCATAAATCACGTTTCCGACTACGACAACATCCGCATGCTCTGCCATCTCCTGCGCCTGGCCGCTGCTTTGTATGCCGCCCCCATAAAAGAGCGTCGTATCCTCAAGATACTCCTTCACATGCTTCACAAGTTCAGGATCGCCATAAGTACCGCTGTATTCCAAATAAAAGATCGGCATGTTGAACATTTTATCTGCCATCATCGCATATGCCGCTGCATCCTCGGCTGTCAGCTTCGTATTGGCATCCGTCTCCTTCGCCGCCTTGCAATCTTCGTTGAGGATGCAGTAGCCTTCAACCAAAATCTCATCCCAATTCATCAACTCACCGTATTCCTTCACCGCTTGATGGTGAATGCCGGAAACCCATTTCACATCGCGGCTATTCAGCACGGTGGGAATAAAATATAAATCAAAGCCAGGTGTGATCGACTCGATATTGGATACTTCCAACACACATGGAACCGTGTATCTCCGTACCCGCGCCATCAAATCCAGCACATTCTCGAGCGTCACCCCATCCGTTCCTCCAATAATAATAGCATCCGTCCCGGACTCACAAATTGCCTCAAGAGACTCATCCGTGATTTCCTTCTGGGGATCCAGCTTGAACGCATGCCGCCAATCCCGAACATCGTACATATCTCTTAAATCCTCCATTTCGTGCTTTCCATTACACCATTATAGCATTTGTTGGGGAGGGCAAAAAACATTTTCCCCACACCTTTTTTAACCAATGGGATGGGTCATTTCGGTATGTTAAGGGGTTGGTTATTTGGGGGAATTGAAGCAGCAGGTGAACTGTTGTTTGAGAGGTTGGTACTCTGGGATGGGAGAGTGGGCCGTTTTGGTTGTTTTGATACTGTTGCGGCGGTGACTCTTCGGAAACGGGCGATATTTGGGTACTTTTGCTACTTTTACGGCGGCGACTCTCCGGGAACGGGCGCGATTCCGATTCTGGTTCCCCTCAATCCACTTTCTCTCCATGACGGGCACCTGATCTCGATTCTGGTTCCCCTCAATCCAATTTTCCTCCACGACGGGCACCTGAA